>CANQTA010000084.1 GCA_947626655.1 uncultured Bacilli bacterium | reverse complement strand
CCTTTCTACAATTTTTATTTGGCATATCTATTATACCACTTTTTTGTTTATCAGTTATAAAGTTTAACATAACTTTTCTTAAAAAATAGTTATTAAATGTAAATATATAGGTATTTAATTTACATATTTATTGGTAACGTGATAAAATTATATTAGTGATAAAATTTAGGATGTGATTAAATGAAACAAAATAAAGGTTTTGGATTATTTGGAATAATTGTCATTATGATTGTTACTGCTGTTATTTCAGGAATAGCAACGGGCGTTATTATGTTAAATAATAGTGGCACTAATAAAAGTGGGTTAGCAAATGATAAAGAATTGCAAGATTTTATAAGTGTTTATGAAACCTTGTTATCGAGATATTATAATGATATTGATAAAGAGGCTATGTTAAAGGCAGCTGAGGAAGGAATGCTTAACTTTTTAGGTGATAAATATACGACATATTTAGAAGATGATGAATATGGTGATATACTGGATGAATTAGCTGCTACTTATAATGGCATTGGAGTGGAAATACAAGGTAATTTAATTGTGGCTGTAACACCTTCATCTCCGGCTGAAAAGGAAGGATTGTTGTCTGGTGATGTAATTACTAAAATAAATGGTATTGATGTTACAAGAATGGACAGTACTGGTATTGGGGCATTGATTAAAAATGATTCTAGTAAAAGTGTGGATATTGAGATAAATAGAAATAATGAAATTATGAATTTTAAAATTACTAAGACAAATTTAATTAATAAATCGGTAAACTATCAAATAATTGAAAATACACATATTGGTTATTTAGCAATAACTAAATTCTCAGAAAATTTAAGTGATCAAGTTAGTTCTGCTCTTAAAGATTTAGAAAAAAATGGGATTAATTCATTAATTGTTGATGTTCGTGATAATGTTGGGGGATATTTGGCAGCGGCAGAATCGACTTCTGAATTGTTTTTAGCAGAAAATAAAGTTATTTATTCATTACAAACTAGTTCTAATGAAGTACCTTGTAAAGATTCAACTAAAGAAAAACGCGATTATCCAATTGTGGTTTTAATAAATGAAAATTCCGCTTCAGCAGCAGAAATTTTGGCAGCAGCATTAGATGAAAGTTATAATGCTACTTTGGTTGGTATTAAAAGTTATGGAAAAGGTAAAGTGCAACAGGTTGAGCCTTTGGAAAATGGCGGTTCATTGAAACTTACAACTGCAAAGTGGTTAACACCAAGTGGAACGTGCATTGATGGGGTTGGTATAGCTCCTGACTATGTTATTTCTAATGATGTGGAGAATGGTATTGATAATCAACTTAATAAAGCGATTGAATTGTTAAATGGATTTTAGGCTAAATTTAGCCTTTTTTTAAATAGGAAAATATAGTATAATTTAAAAAGAGATGAATATCAAATGATGAACGAAAATGGTGATAAAATTTTAAATGTAGGGGATAAATTGCAGATACACTGTTATAAACATAATGGAAAAATACATCGTATATGGGAAGATACAGTTGTTATTTATGATGGTGGCGATTATTTGATTTGTGGCAATGATAAAACTAAAGTAATTGAAAATGATGGAAGAAGTCATCGAACTAAGGAACCGGCCATAATATTTTTTTATAAACATAACTGGTTTAATATTATTGCTCAGTTTAAAGAATTTGGTTTATTTTATTACTGTAATGTAGCTTCACCGTATTTGATTGATGATAATACAATAAAATACATTGATTATGATTTAGATTTACGGGTATTTCCAGATGGTGGATATCGTGTTTTAGATCGTAACGAATACAAGTATCATAAAAAAATTATGAATTATTCAGATAGTTTAGATTTGATTTTGAATAAAGAACTTGAAAAACTTATAAAAATGAAAATAAATGAAGAAGGCCCGTTTGACATTAAATTGATAAATTCGTATTTAGAAAAATATGAAGAATTAAAAAATTTATAAATGACTTTTAACATTTATTTCTTTTTTTTGCATATAAATATATTGTAATATAGGTGTAAAATGGTTGGAAAATTGGCAGTTTTTTGAAAAAAATAAAAAAATTTTAAAAAAAATGAATTTTTTTGTTGACATTTTATTTCCAATTTGATATATTACTAGTGCACAGCGAGAAAGAGTGCAAAAATGATCTTTGAAAACTAAGTAAAAAGTCAATTTTGAGTAGCTTAGGAAAAACTAACAATTTGAGATATTATTTTAATTAATAAATCTTTTTTATTGAGAGTTTGATCCTGGCTCAGGATGAACGCTGGCGGCATGCCTAAGACATGCAAGTCGAACGAGATGGCCCAATGAGATTTATTGAAAGTGGAGTGCTTGCACAAAGCTGAATTTATTTTGATTTGGATTTTCCATCTAGTGGCAAACGGGTGAGTAACACGTGGGTTACCTGCCTTCAAGTTTGGGATAACAGTTGGAAACGATTGCTAATACCGGATGTGCTCTATGGAGTAAAGATGCTCTCAAGCATCGCTTGAAGATGGGCCTGCGGCGTATTAGCTAGTTGGTGGGGTAATGGCCTACCAAGGCGACGATGCGTAGCCGAACTGAGAGGTTAATCGGCCACACTGGGACTGAGACACGGCCCAGACTCCTACGGGAGACAGCAGTTAGGAATATTCGTCAATGGGGGAA
>CANQTA010000083.1 GCA_947626655.1 uncultured Bacilli bacterium | reverse complement strand
TCGCCATAAATTAGGTACAATAATTTTATAGCACATCTTTTCGTATACTCAAGATGTGCCATAAAATGCTTTACATTGTACCATGTATACTTTTAGATGTAAATAAAGAAAAGTTTTTGTAAATATTATAACCAGTTCGTTAATTTTTCAATTACTAAAATCTGTTAATTATTCCAATTTCTCATTGCTTACTAAATTCACTATTTTCACTCTCCAAATAATCATCTAAATTAAATGCAACTTGAATCATACCGCTATAATCATTTTCATCATCAAAACCATAATCTGTAAAAAATGTTAATAAAATAATAAATTTGTTTTTTAAATACCTCGTTATTTTAATATTCATTTTAATATCAAAATCAGCAATACCGTGTACTTATAAATAAGTTCCACCTAATAAAATATATTTATTAAAATCTATCATTTGATTCATAGGGATTTCTAATAATTTCTCCAATTTGCAATTTAAGTTAAAACATAATGAATAATCATCACTAGATATATAGAATGATAAATATTTAAAAGTTTCAGAAAATGCTTTTTTTCCATTTTCATACTTAAATTTTTCCTGTGTGAATAATTTTATATTAATAGTCTAATTATTTACTTTTTCTAGCTTTGCTACTTTAAACATAAAATAAAACCTCTTTTTTTCGCAACTTGCACAAACTTATATTTAAATGTCATAGTTTTATTGTTTCTAATTTTCTTATATTTGCCCGCTAATTTTCATTAATGCTGCTTGTCCTAATAAACTAGTTATTAATTGTATTTCTTTTTTCGGTATTGGTACCATATCTAACTCTAGAAACTTTGTTTCTTAAATCTAAATTACAACAGTCTAATAAACCTTTATCAATCCACTCATAAAAAGAAGAAGTGGCAGATTTAAACATTTGATATTTTACTGGAAGAGTATTCATAATAACTTCGGGAGAAATCCCATTTCTTATAAGTCTAGATAGATACTCTTTAAACTCTTCTGGAAAAGAATCAACCTTAGTACCGATACGAGAAACTCTTTGTACAGCATTATGCATTTTAATAGCAGTATCAGCATGATATTTAATTTTGACTTTCTTGCATTTAAAATATAAGTCACAACTGTTACAAACATGATGATTCTTTTTTAGTAATTCACAATCAATAATAACTTTATAATTAGGACAAACTTTAACAGCGTAAAAACAATATTTACACTTAGAACATTTAATTTTATCTCTAATAGTTTCACAAAGATATTTTTGATGACAAATATCTTTATTTAAACATTGAGAACATTTTCTTGCTTTACCGAAATAGGAAGAATATTTCTTAACTTCTTGTCTTATAGTTGCTTCAGTTCTATTTAATAATCTTCCGATTTCAGAATAACCTTTTCCTTCATTCAAATAAAATTCAATATTTCCTATTTCCAAAACAGATAAATTTTTGTTAGAATAATTACGACTCATATATACTTCCATTCATAATTTTCTGGACAAAAATTATTGTAACATAAGGATATATATGGGTTTTTATTTAATTCGAATATCCAAATCAAAATTTAATATGATTTCGAATTTCGTTATCAAAATGAAACGAGTTAGAAAAAGACTATCAATAAGCGCTTAAATATGGTATAATATAACTATAAAATGGAGTGATTAAAAAATGGAAAGAAATTATTTTGATATCCCTTTAACCTCTGAAGACTTGTTAGAGTTTAAGTTAAAAAAAGGAAAATATGACAATAGTAAAGTATATACTTCAGAAAAAGATTTTGTTTTTATTCATAAAACTAACTATGCACCTAATGAAAATAATATAAAATCAACATTTGAATCTGGAGCAAAGTATGATGGAAAAGGTACATTATTTGGCGAGGATTTTAGTTATACTTTTCCTCAAGGAGATAATTATATACATTTTTCTATTAACTGCGAAGTTAGTGGTAATAATGAAGACATTTATGGATTTAACTTTAGAAAATATGCAGTCGTTATGCCAGGATCAGATAATTTATTCCATCAAATGGCTTTTTTCCATGCTAATGATGTTGAATTTAGAGGTATAAAAGATATTTCGAATTGTTATGTTTTATGTCCTTTATCGGAGGCTGAGTTAATAGCTTCTAAAAATTCATCCATTAAAGTTATTCCTTATGTTGGAGATTATGTTGATGGTTATGCAGAAGTTTTTGCTAGTCATTTAGGTTATACAATAGAAAATACTAAAGGAGAAGATTGTATGTGGGTAAATGATTCTCCAATTAAAACTCATAGTGTTTTAAAGAAATATAACTTTGATTTTATTCCCTTTGGTATGGATAGATTTATGAGTGAACGAAATATTCAAAAATCATTAAATAGAACTTTCTTTCTAAAAAAAATGGTAGAAGTTGCACAACAAAAAGGTATAAATTTGTTTGAAATTATGAACAGTATTGAAGATATTTTAAATGATAATTTACAGAATCCTTTATCACCAAAATGTAACCTTTCTTTAGATATCACACCCACTGAAAATGAAGAATTAAATAATTTCTGGAAAAATTATTTAAATGGTAATACTTCCTATGAAAGAGTTATATTAGCAAATTTTATTAACCAATCATTACCTTATACAAAAATCTTGGAAGAATATCAGCAATATAATAATGATAATAAAAGATTGAAATGATTTTAAATCTGAGCAAGAGATTGCTCTTTTTTTGGTGTGCCGTGCATGGCATATATCTAGTTGGTGAAAGTCCAATACACGCGTAGGTATCGACGAAGTGT
>CANQTA010000082.1 GCA_947626655.1 uncultured Bacilli bacterium | reverse complement strand
CCATTAAAGTTACCATTAAATCTATTTGTTACTCCATCTGTACTTCCTACCCCTATTGGTGTAAATCCTGTTCCTTCGGGATTGGTAAGTTCCGTTATAAGTTGTTCTGTTCCACCTACACCATTGATATCTCCATAATCGGTTCGATCATATTGTCTATAACTTTCTTCTTGTTTAAAGTCTAAATTTTTTTCTAAAGTAAAATAAGCATCTTCATTTGTTTCACCTTTATTTACTTTATTACTTAAATCTACTAAATCTTCGATATATTGAATTTTATATGGTTTTTCTTCTGTTCCTAAATCAAAGTATAAATAACATAACGTAGCACCTTTAGTTCTTAATGTTACTTTATTATTTTCTTTATTATATGTTAAAGTACCATCTATTTTGTTTCCATTATAATCTATACATCCTGATTTTTTAGCATTATATCTTAAATCTGTAGGCCATGTTGTATCTTTACTTTCTATATAAGTATAAGTACCATCTTCTTGTTGAGTTTCATAATACATAGCAAAACTTGTTCCTTTATTTCCTTCATTTAATAAACTTACTTCATCTAAGATTACTTTCTCTTTCCTAGAAAATATTACATTAGATAATATTATTGTTAATAGTATTGGTATTATCAAACTTATTATTTTTAACTTACTTATTAACTTCTTTTTATTCTTCATTTAACTTTTCTCCTCATTAGTATATTTTTATATTTCAAAATCATTATACAACATATTGTTACTTTAAGCAATTATTTTTAGTAATTTATTTATAATTTAATCTTTTAAACAAATAAATGTTGTATAGTAAAATTACAAAAGGATGGAGAAAAATATGTTTAGTGAAAAATTAAAAACTTTAAGAGAAAACGCTAACTTATTACAAAAAGAATTAGCTTGCGAATTAAACGTCACTTCCCAAACAATAAGTGGTTGGGAAATTGGCCGAACTACCCCAGACTATGAAACACTTGTTAAAATTGCTCAATATTTTCAAGTTTCAACAGATTTTTTACTAAATAACAATTCTAAACAAAATAATTTAGAAGATAAAATAAATAATTATGAAATATTAAAAGAATTATTAATTAACATTGGATATTACAATAAAAATGATAATATAACAGAAAAAGATTTAAATAACATAATTGAATTTTTAAAAGCTAACAAAAAATTTCTCATTTAAAAAAAGCTAATTTCTTAGCTCATCTATAATATTTTAATAACGATAATTGTTATACCATAATTTTTGATAATTATCTTCTGAAACATGAATAATTACTTTACTATCATAATCATTAATAATTAATTCTTTTTTACTAATACAATCTAAAATAAAACTAATAAAATTATAAGTATCTGTAACATCTTTATAATATAAATAATAATCATAAGTATTTAAATAATTATGAACATTTATATTTACTAAATTTTTATCTAATACATAAAATTCTACTAAAATATCATCACGATTTTCATAAACTATATCGACATTATAATTATCAATAAAGCTTATAGTAGTATCATTATTCATCGGAATAACTAATTCTTTAATTTTTTCATTGCATTCATTTTCCACTATTCGATAAGTTGATAATTCATAAGCGCATAAACCACAACTTATTCCTATTATTATTAAAGATATAATAAACATAATAAATAATCTTTTAAAATTTATTTTTAAACTAATAATAATTTTAATAATTATTTCTATAAATATATAAGTAATTAAAATACAACCTAATAAGCCCAATAAAATATATAATAGAATTAATCCTTTATTAATAAAATATATAATAAATATAAAGATAGCTATCAAAATAACAAAACCAATTATTAAAGGAATACTAAAAAAACTTAAAAATAATTTAAATATCCAAAGCATAATCTTCTTTAAATAATTAAAAGGATTTAAACTAGGATTCGAATCACGAATAATTATCTTTTCATCTTTAAAAGCTATTTTTTCTTTCTTAGTATTATCTTCTTGGATCACTACTTGCGTTTCAACATCCGGATAATAATCTAAAAATCTTATTTTATATAATCTTATTAATAAATAGATAGCAATACTAAATTCTAATAATAAATACACACCTTGAAAAATATCTCTAAGAGTTCTTACAATAATATCTGGTAATATGGCAAGTAAATTAATGACAACTAACTCTACTATGGAATTTAAGACTAAAAATATTATTAAAATAATTAAAGCATAAAAACCCATTTCTAACAAACATTTTATTTTTTGTTTAAAAGTCATACTATAAAACATTTTTAAGCCTTTAACAAATTTATCAGTAAAATCATTTATTTTACTAATGAACCTATTATCTTTTTTAGGAATACCCTCTTTTAATCCAATTAATTCATCCATACTAGTATTAAATAATTTACATATTTGCACTATTTTATCAGTTTCTGGATAAGCACTATTAGATTCCCACTTCGATACAGCTTGTCTTGAAACGTTCAATTCTTGAGCTAATTCTTCTTGACTCAATCCCTTTTCTTTTCTTAGTTTCATAAGTTTTTCCCCAAAACTCACAAATATCACCTCTTCATGTGTACTATTTTATTCCAATAAATAATGCGCAACCACCAACTTTCAGTTGTTTTGTGTCAAATTTAAGTTGCCAACAACAAAATATACATCATTTTAACTCTATTTAAACATTTAAACAACATTTTTATACTTTATTTATAATTGAAAAAAGCAAAATACCATTTAGAATAAATTATTCAATATTGATTAAAAATAAAAGATGATACAAAATTAATGCTCAATATCATCTTTTTCCGTTTCATTTACAACTTTTTCAACTTCATTTATTAATTGTTCTTTATTAGGAATATAATAAGTATAAGTAGATGCAAAAACATTATTTGAAAGCCCACCTAAAGCATAATCAATTGCAATATCTTTTTTACTTTTACAAAGAATTATTCCAATTGGTTTATTATCTTCCTTATCATTTATTTCTTCATTATAGTAATTTAGATACATATTCATTTGACCTGCATATTCAGCTTTCATTTGTCCTATTTTTAAATCAATTAAAACATAACATTTTAATATTTTATTATAAAAAACCATATCAACATAATAATGAGTATTTCCTAA
>CANQTA010000081.1 GCA_947626655.1 uncultured Bacilli bacterium | reverse complement strand
ACACTAAAATTTAATAAAAAATCCAAAAAAAGTATTGACAAAATTATATGTTATTAATATAATGTTAAAAACAAGTTTAAATACTTGCTTTTATTTTAAAAGATAATATTAATAAAAAGTTAAAAAGAAAAGGAGGAGTTAATTATGAAAAAAGTAAATTTAGAAGAATTATATGAAAAAGGAATTAAAATGCATCACATCACTAATACAGCCTACCCTCTTAGGCCAACTTCTTTTTTGAAGTATAAGATAACTGGTAATAATGAAACAAAAGAATTAATAAAAAAAGATTTAGAAAATGTTGATAGTCTATCATTATATGTACATGTACCATTTTGCCAAAGCAGGTGCAAGTTTTGTGAATATGCAGTGGTATCAGGAGATGACTATAACAAAAAAGAAGAATATGTTAAAGCTCTATTAAAAGAAATCGACATGTATAAAGAAATAATTGGAAACAAAAAAATATTAGGATTTGATTTAGGTGGTGGAACTCCAACCCAACTCGAAACTGAACAAATTAGAATCATTACAGAAAAGCTTCATGAAAATTTTAATTTTGATTCAAATACTGAAATGAGTATTGAAACAACTCCCGTGGTTGCTGCAAAAGATCCTAAAAAAATAAAAGATATATATGATATAGGATATAGAAGAATTAGCATGGGAATACAAACCATTAACGCTAAATTGCTTGAAGCATTTGGTCGCGAAGGAAATAACAATATATATGAGAATGCTATAAAAAATATTAGAGAAGCAGGATTTAAAAAGCTTAACATAGATTTAATGTATGGCTTTTTAAATCAAGATATAGAAGATTTTAAAAATACTTTAGAATACACAGTTAAGTTAAATCCTGAATATATTACACTATATAGAAATAGATATAAAGGTACTAAAATAGCACAAGAAGCTGAACATGTTACCTTAAAAAAAGTAAATGATCAGTACAAATTAGCACATAAGTTTTTAAATAAACAAGGATTTATTGCACCATACGGTAAAAATACATTTAGCAGACTAAAAGGAGATTATGGCACAAGTGATTATTTAACTAAACGTGTAATAGAAGGGCTTCCATATATTGGAATGGGACTTGGAGCACAAAGTTATGGGTACAAATATCTTGCATATAACGAAGGTGCTAGTACAAAAACATTACAAAATTATTTTACAAAAATAGAAAAAGGAGAATTTCCTGTTCAAGATATTTATCCTCTTCCTCAAAGTGAAGCTATTGCAAAGATGGTATCAGTTGCTTTTTATTTTGCATTTGTTGATTTGGATTGTTTTAAAAAAAGATTCAATGTGGATTTTAAAGAATATTTTAAAGATGAAATTGATTTTTTACTTAATAAAGATTTAATAGAATTTAAAGATAATCATATGCTTGTAAAGGAAAAAGGGGTTGAAAATGTGGGTGGCGTAATACCAATGTTTTATTCAGATTCGTCCCGTGAAGAATTAATGAAAATGGATAAAATATTTTAAATACATTTCTTTTTACAACAAAAAGAAGGGGTATAATTCAAATACCCCTCTTTTAATTTTATATATATTTTTTTATTAAATCATTAAATCCATAATATAGCTCTCTATCATAAGTAATAATTAGTTGACTATCTGTTGGTTCTCCAAAAAGCTTTACACTTAAATCTCTTAGTATAATATCTATCTTTCCTTTATTGTGTGGAACCTCAACAATAATGCCATTATTTGTTTCTTTTTTTATTCCAAATTTTATAAGTAGATTTTCATCAATTTTATTATTTTTAGTAAAACAATTACTTTTAGCTATCTTTTCATTACGACAACCTTCAGTCCATTCATTTGTAGTTCTAAGAGTACTAAAATCTAAAATAATAGAAGAATCCAGTTTATCTCTTAAATTTATTATCTTATCCATAGTATCATAGTGATTTCTATAAATTAATCCGTGTACACGTAATTGGCAAAGTAACTTATCATTTAAATTATTTATTTGTTCACTAGTTAATGAATTTAATGACAAAGAAACATAATTTATATATTCTGAACATTTAGCAAGCATTTCCATATCATATCCATTAGTAGCAATATTAACTTGATATCCATTATTATATAATATTTTACAAATTAAGGGTAAATCCTTATTTAAAGTTGGTTCTCCACCTGAAATTCCAACATGTGTTATTTTTTTATCCTTTAATACTGGCAATACAAATTCATTTAAAGTTTTTATATCCAAAAATTTGTTATCTACATTTAACATATATGAAGCAATGCAAAAAGGGCAATTGTAATTGCATTTATCAGTAACCAACAAGTCAGCGATTTGCTCATTTCTAAGATTATAATTTATAACATAATTCTTTTTCTTAAAAGTTTTCATCTATATACTCCTTAAGTATTTTTCTATATTCTTTATCAAGTTCAAAATCAGCATAAATATCTCTAATCTTAGGCAAATCTAATGTTTTTGGAAATAACTTTTTTGCAACTTCTGTTGGATTAATAATAAGAACTCTTTCCCTTTTTACTCGTAGTTTGTCTAAAAGTAAAGCTGCATTTTCAATATGATCTTCCTGAAGTTTTAAAGGATATAAAAAAACATAAAAAATTTCTTCATCATCAATACTATCAAGAAATCTTTGTGATAATTTCAGAATTTTATTATATGTAGCACTATCACCTAGATCTTCATGAAAGTAAGAAGCATATCTAATTTTGGCATGTCGGTTATAAAATGGTCCCATTGTTGGATCATCTTCATCGTATTGATTATACCAACCATAAAAATCAATATTATGATTTACTAAATTCGAATGAAATGAACCTGTAAATAAATCTAAAATAGTCTCTCCATGTGGTCCTAAATCTAAAATAAAATCTACTGGTCCCTCTTCATTTGCATCGATTTCTTTCATTAGTTTTGTAATATAACATCTACTACCTAAAGTTATAAATTTTGCATTCATAATAGCCTCCTTAATTTGCAATTTGTTATTAACATTATATTAAAAACAAAATAGTTTGTCAACACTTTATTCCAATTTTTACAAATTTATTTATGCTTCACCGAATAGTTCCTTGACAAATCTCCGTGTTATTACTATAATATTAATATGAGAAATTAAAAAGGAGATATATAATTTATGGAATACAAAAATGAAAAAGAATTTTTATCAAATTATGATGTAACACAATTTGAT
>CANQTA010000080.1 GCA_947626655.1 uncultured Bacilli bacterium | reverse complement strand
AGTGTTAAAGAAAAGGATGAAGAAGATGAAAGCCAAACTAAAATATTTTAGTTTGTTAATACTATTAGTATTAACAAACTAAAATATTTTAGTTTGTTAATACTATTAGTATTAACAATAATATTATCAAATGTAATATTTTCTAAGAAAGAGAAAGTAATCTTAGATGAAGTAAAATTAAAAAATATAGTAAATAAGAATATGTTTGCTATGTATTATGAAACTAAGCAAGAAGATGGTACTTATACTTATGTTGAAAGTGAAGATACTGCTTGGCCAGTAAATTTAAGATTTAATGCAAAAAAATCAGGATGTATAGATGGTGATGGAAATAAAATAGAAGAAGAAATATTAACTTATGATGATGAAACACATATAGCAACCGTAGATACAGGAATAACAGCTTATTGTTATTTATATTTTGATTTAGGAACAGAAGAAAAACCATATAAAATCCAATATATCGAAGATTTAGTAGATTTAAGTAATAAAGTAAATGATGGTGACACATATAATAATGCTTATTTTATCTTAGAAAGAGATTTAGACTTTACAAAACCAGATAGTTACAAAAAGTATGATAGGACAGATTATGGAGATATCAATGGAGTAGGTGGAATAGAACCACTTATGACAGAATTAACTAATACTAGTGGTACAGGATTTATTCCAATAGGATATGCAACAGGTTCAGAGAATATATCATTTAATGGAACGTTTGATGGAAATGAAAAAACTATTTCAAATTTATATATCAAAAATAATACAGCTTCAAAAAGTGTTGGCTTATTTGGAAAGATTAATAATTCAATAATTAAAAATTTAAAATTAACAGGAAATGTAATTACAACTGAGAATGCCAATATGGGAGGAATAGTAGGAAGAGTATATGGAGATAGTACAATTCAAAATATAGAAGGAACAGTAAATATGGAAAGTGAAGTAACAACAGGATCAACAGGAGGGATAATAGGATCAACATCAGATGCTAACGGTACCTATATACTAAAAGATTTAATAAATCGAGGTTCAATAACAGAAGGCAGAAATAATGGTGGCATAATAGGTTGGGTTATGGATAAAAAAATGACAATAGAAAATTGTCAAAATTATGGAACAATAAAAAATGGCGAAAGAGTAGGAGGAATAGTTGGAGGAACAGACAATTCTTCTGTTCTTGTAGAAATAAACAATTCACACAATAACGCTCAAATAAATATAGAAAAAGGTGTAAGTGTATTAGATGTAGGTGGTTTAGCTGGAACTATTCAGAGTAGCACATCTAAAATAGAAGAAAGTTTCAATCATGGAACAATAACAAGTAATATAGGAGGTAATATTGGAGGATTAATAGGAGGAGATTATACCAACTCATCAAATACAACTATCAGTAAAAGTCATAATTATGGTCAAATAAAGATTGAAAATAATGAGGCAACAACTGCCTCTTACGTCGGAGGCTTAATGGGCCGTTCATATGGTAATCTTACAATAGAGGAAAGTTCAAATGAAATAAAAACAACTAATGATGAAGCTGGAATAAATGTAATATATCATGGAACAAGTGAAATTGCAGTTGGCGGTTTAATAGGATATGGATTAACCCAAACAAAAACAATCAGTAAAAGTTATAATACATCAAATATAGTTGTTCAATCAGAAACAACATCGGGTGGCGGAACAAATGTTGGAGGAATAATAGGAATATCTAAAGCAATAACAACAATAACCAATAGTTCCAATGAAATAGCTACAACAGGAGATGAAAAAGGTATAATTGTTATAAATAATTCTTCAAATGAAACAAATGTTGGAGGAATAATTGGTTATAATACGAATGCTGTAGTAAAAATAGAAAATAGTTATAATACAAGTGATGTATATGGTGGTGTAAGAACAGGAGGAATAGTAGGGCTTAGTAATAATACTAAATTAATAATAAACAAATGTTATAATACGGGAAATTTAACAGGCCAAGAAGATACGAAATATACTTTAAGTGTTGTAATAGGCGGAATAGTATCATATACTTGGGAAAATTCTGTATCATATATATTAAATTCATATAATACAGGAACATTAACAGCCAAGGCTACTAATACAGAAAATTATATATCTGGACTGGGAATGGTTAGTAATAATGAAAATGCCTCAACATCAATTATATTAAATTCATGTAATTTAGGAAATATGATATCTAAAGATAATGGAATAGGTATCAATAATATTGGTTCAACTAGTAATATTAAAACTAATAATGTATATAATGCAGGAAATATAGAAGGAACAACAAAATATAGTGTAGTAAGAAATTATTCAACAGGAACTGTAGATATTCAAAATACTTATTATAAAGAAGTGAGTGGAATTGAAGAAAGTAATAAAGGAGACATATTGGGTGCCTATCCAATAACTGATGCTAACATGAAAAATACTAATGGTAATGATACTAATAGTTTACTTTATAAGCTAAATACCAATGTTCAAACATTAAATAATCAAGGCTTAACGACATATAGTGAAGACTTAAAGGATTATACCTTAGTAGATTGGATAATAGATCCAACAACGGGCTATCCAACATTGAACTTTAAATTAGAAGGTAATGAGTAGATGATACTTGTTACTTTTTTTCTTTGTAAATAAAAATTAATTTACAAATTAAAGTGTTGAAATATAAACAAATATTGATTATAATTAATGTAAGAAATAAATAATAAAAGTGTTAAAGAAAAGGATGAAGAGGATGAAAGCCAAACTAAAATATTTTAGTTTGTTAATACTATTAGTATTAACAATAATATTATCTAATGTAATATTTTCTAAGAAAGAGAAAGTAATCTTAGATGAAGTAGGTTTATTAAATGAAGGAAGTAAAGGAACAAGTTTTGCTATGTATTATGAGACTCAACAAGATGATGGTACTTATACTTATGTCGAAAGTAAAGATACAACTTGGCCTACAGATTTAAGATATAATGCTAAGAAATCAGGATGTATAGATAATAATGGCAATGAGATAGATGGTACTTTAACATATAATAAAGAAAATAATAAAGTAACATTAAGAACTAAAAGTGCAACATTATGTTATTTATACTTTGATTTAGGAACAGAAGAAAAACCATATAAAATTCAATATATCGAAGATTTAGTAAATTTAAGTAATAATGTAAATAATGGTGAATCATATGAAGAAGTATATTTTACTTTAGAAAGAGATTTAGACTTTCAACAAGAAGGTAGTTATAGACAATATGATAGGACAGATTATGGAGATATTAATGGTGTAGGTGGAACAACAACATTAATGGATGAATTAACTAATTCTGAAGGAACAGGATTTACACCAATAGGGGTAGGAAGTACAGATGGAGTAACAAATAGATTTAATGGTAACTTTAATGG
>CANQTA010000079.1 GCA_947626655.1 uncultured Bacilli bacterium | reverse complement strand
AAACTAAAATATTTTAGTTTGTTAATACTATTAGTATTAACAATAATATTATCTAATGTAATATTTTCAAAGAAAGAGAAAGTAATCTTAGATGAAGTAAGTTTATTAAATGAAGGAAATAAAGGAACAAGTTTTGCTATGTATTATGAAACTCAACAAGATGATGGTACTTATACTTATATAGAAAGTGAAGATACAACTTGGCCCACAGATTTAAGATATAATGCAAAAAAATCAGGTTGTATAGATAATAATGGAAATAAAATAGATGGAACTTTGACATATAATAAAGAAAATAATAAAGTAACATTAAGAACTAAAAGTGCTACATTATGTTATTTATACTTTGATTTAGGAACAGAAGAAAATCCATACAGAATACAATATATCGAAGATTTGGTAAATTTAAGTAATAAAGTAAATAAAGGTGAAGCATATGAAGAAGTATATTTTACTTTAGAAAGAGATTTAGACTTTAAACAAGAAGAAAGTTATAGACAATATGACAGAACAGATTATGGAGATATCAATGGTGTAGGTGGAACAACTACTTTAATGGATGAATTAACTAATCCTGAAGGAACAGGCTTTACACCAATAGGGGTAGGAAGTACAGATGGAGTAACAAATAGATTTAATGGTAACTTTAATGGTCAAGATTTTACTTTAAGTAATTTGTATGTTAATGTAACCGATATGCATGCAGGTTTATTTGGGTTAGTAGGTAAAGCTGGTTCAACAAATACGATAAAGAACTTAACTATAACGGGAAATATAACAAAAAATGGAACAAAGAGTCATGCCGGAGGATTAGCAGCATCAAGTAGTGCAAGTAATTTAATAATAGAAAATGTTCATAATAAAGCTAATGTTACAAATAATAGTAATTATACAGGTGGAATAATAGCATATGTTAATGAAAATGTTAATTTATCAAATTCTAGTAATGAAGGAAATATAACAACTAATGGAACTATTATAGGTGGAATAGTAGGAGGTTCTTATGGCAATGCAACAATAGAAAATAGTACTAATGAAAATAAAATAACAGTAGATGCACTAGGAACAGGAAATATTTTTGTCGGAGGAATAATAGGTTGTAATTTATCAATTAGCAATTTAAATGATGTTCATAATAAAGGAAAAATAAAAGCAGAAAATGAGCCAACTGGAAATCAAATATATGTAGGTGGAATAATAGGCAATAATTCAGCACCAATAACAATAACTAATAGTTCAAATGAAATAGCTACAACAGGAGATGAAGCAGGTATAATTGCTATAAATAATTCTTCAAATATAACATATGTCGGAGGAATAATAGGCAATAATAATTTAAATAATGAAAATGCCATAGTAAAAATAGAAAATAGTTATAATACAAGTAATATATATGGAGGAAATAGACTAGGAGGAATAGTAGGAACTAGTAATAGTTCTAAATTAATAATAAATAAATGTTATAATACTGGAAATTTAACAGGTCAAGAAGATTCAAAATATGTTTCTGGTGTCCAAGCAGCAGGAATATTAGGCTCAGTTTATTCCTCGAATATTTCATATATTTTAAATTCATATAATACAGGTACTCTTACTGGAAAAGCGATAAATACGGGTGGTCAATCAGGAGGTTTTGCAGTTGAACTTAATACTTCAACTAATGGAGTTCCAACTAATAGCTATATAATAAACTCATATAATATAGGTCAATTAAATGCATCCACTTTTGCATCAACAGTATCAACGCTTATGAGTATAAGTAATTTAACAATAAATAATGTATATAATTTAGGAAGTTTAGATGCTCCTACTAAATATGGAATATTAAGATCTACAACTACAGGAACAGTAGATGTAAAAAATGCTTATTACTTATCAGGAGTAGAGGGAAGTAATGTTACATCTAATGGTTCAAATTTATCAATAGATACAAAAAGTATGAGTGAAAATGACATAAAATCACAAACTTTTGTAGATACATTAAATAGTAATATAAATAATATTGATTTAGGAAGTATAGATTCTGAATTAAAAGATTATAAATTAGAACAATGGATATTAGGCAGTGGAGGTTATCCAACTCTAAACTTTAACTTAGAGAATAATTAATAAATAATATTTGTTAAAAATATAAAGATCATACGCTTAATATTGGGAAGATATAAATTATCTTCTTTTTAAATGTCAAAAAATAAGAAGTTTTGACATCATTTGTCGAAAGTCTTGCAAGTAGTAAAATAAAAGCTAAAATAAGTAACTCGAGAAAGAGAGAAGAAGATAATGCGTAAAAAATTTTATACTTTGAATAATGATCGAATGTTTAAGACAATTATGTTAAATGATAATAATGAATTATTAGAAAAAATAATTAGTGATATTTTAGAAGAAAAAATAACTATTAAAATAGTAAAACCAACTGAATTACCAATTCTAAATATGGGGATGAAATTAAATGTCTTAGATGTTGTAGTAGAAACGGAAAATCATGAAACAATAAATGTGGAAGTAAATCCTTGTTTTGATGAAATAATAAAGAAAAGAAATATTATCTATTTAGCTACTTTGTGTAGTCAAATAGCAAAGAAAGGTAAATTATTAGAAGATAATAAAATAATCCAAATCAATTTAAATTATAATGATATTGGTCATTTAAAAGAAGATTATATGTTAATAGATAGAATAAATGGTGGGGTATATAGTGAAGACATTCGGATAATCAATGTCAATCTTGTAGAATATAAAAGAATGTGGTATGATAAAAATATCCAAGGGGATTTAGAACATATCTATTTAGTAATGTTAAGTGCTAGTAAAGAAGAAATAGAGAAATTAAGTAAACAAGATAAATTAGTAAGGGAGGTTGAAGAAAAGATGTTTGTAATCAATGATGATGATAGTATAACAAGATTAGTATCTTATGAAGAAGAAGCTAAAATGATCCAAGAGGCCAGAGAACGTTATGCAGAAAATAAAGGTAAAGAAACGGGAATTAATTTAGTTGCTAAAAATTTATTGAAGAAAGGCATGGCAATAAAAGATATAAAAGAAGTTACTGGTTTAAAGGATGAAGAAATAATAAAGCTAAAATAAGGAAATTAAAAGACTTCTTCTTTAACTAACAAAGTCTGTAAATAAAAAAATCTAAGTCACTCTTAGATTATTTTAATTTCTTAGCTTCTCTAGCACTAATTATTACTTTTTTACCATTAATTGTTTTCTTTTGTAAATTTGGCTTTTGAACAGTTTTAGTAGCATTTAAAGCATGGCTTCTTAAATTTCCTGTTAAAGGTTTTTTTGTTGTAATTTTCTTTGCCATCCAGATTGCCTCCTTTTTCTCTTAAAAACTTTATCATATATTAAAGAATATGTCAAATGTTTTTCTGAAAATATGTTATTTATTTAAATAATAACTTAAAAAAAACAATTTTTTTTAGTATTCCATGAGAAAATTAGTCACTGA
>CANQTA010000078.1 GCA_947626655.1 uncultured Bacilli bacterium | reverse complement strand
CTTTTACTGAATTATATTCATCAAAAAATAAGTGAAAAATATCACTTATCTTTTGCTATGGCTGTAAATAGTAACAATTTAAATAAAATATATATTTTATTAACCATTATTATTTTACTCTACCTAATTTTTCTTTAATTCCATCGTGCCCAGAGCACATACCCCTATAATTATCTTTACTTGAATCATCTTGATAAGAAATAGTTCCGTCATTACAAATAGCTTTTAATGGCAAATTTTGATTTTCATCACTAGTATCTTTATTGTTAGTAGTTTTATCTTTTGAATTATTATTTGTTGTATTTGTAGGAGTTTTATCAGTGGTTTTGTCAGAGGTTTTATCAGATGTCTTATTATTTGTTATATCGGTGGTTTCTTCTTTTTTGTCATTTTCTACAGTTTGGTTATCATTTTTTGAATCATCTATATCATTTTTTGATTCTGTTTCAGTATAAGAACTTTTATTGTTATCCATAAGATTTGTATTTGGTGTATCATTTTCTGTAAAAGTGCCAATTACACCTAAAGCTACAGCACTCGGTATTAATATTTTATATATTTTTTTCATAATCTTGTTCTCTTTTCTTTAGCAATACCAATAATTTTAACTGGTAGATTTACTATTTGTTCTTTATTGTAAAAAGTAGGTAAGTAGTGATCTTGATTATTTAAATTAAGTGGTACAAGTGTTATACCATTTTCATTTATTGTTACGTTTTTAAATGTAGCATCAAATCCATTTACCATAACAGCACAATCTTTATTATTGGCTTTATCAAAATCATTGGTTTGCTCAAATATTACTATGTCATTTTCTTCATATTTAGGTGCCATACTATCGCCACTAATTTTTAAACCATAGAATTGTTTACTACCTTTTGTCCATTCTTTTGGTATATCTATATATTCTAATATATCTTGCTGAGCTTCAAGAGCAATACCTGCTTTAATCGTCCCTAA
The DNA here is from genome assembly GCA_947626655.1 of uncultured Bacilli bacterium. Classification (GTDB taxonomy): domain Bacteria; phylum Bacillota_I; class Bacilli_A; order RF39; family UBA660; genus SIG200. The sequence continues at coordinate 2,821 of CANQTA010000078.1, read as the reverse complement.
AACTGGGATTTTTATAGTTTCGAATGTAGTAGATACTGTTTCTGCATTATCATAAATAATAGATGAACCTATTAATTTTTCTAATGATATATCAAAAAAGTTAGCAATTCTAATAACGTCAGTCATTATAGGGCTTCTTTGCCCTAATTCCCATTTTCCAATTGTTGAATAATCTTTTCCAAGTTTATCTGCTAGTTCTTGCTGTGTCAAACCGTTTTGTATTCTCAAATGTTTTAAATTTGAGGCAAAATTATTTTCCATTTTTTCCTCCTCTGGTTATTATTATAGACTGTTTTTTACAATTTATCAACAAAAATAAGACAATTTGTCAAAATAATATTGACACAAGACAAATAGTCTTATATAATGGTGTCAGATAGGAGGAAATAATGAATACTAACAAAATTATAAAAAGTATTAGGGGTCAAAGATTATTAACTCAAGATAATATTGCAGAAAAACTTGGAATATCGAGACAAGCATATAATACTTATGAAAATGATTTGTTACACTGTGATTTGGATTTAGTTATGAAAATTTTGAATGTTTTAAATGCTAGTGAAATAGAGATAGATAAATTTTTAAATGCTTTAAAACAAGACTATTTGTCTTGCAGTCAATCATCAAATGATAGTTAGAAGGGAGAAAATTTATGAATAATAAAAAAAAGTTCACTTGTCCGTTTTGCAAAAAAACAAGTGAACACAATTTAAAAATAAAATTTAATTATTGTCCATTTTGTGGCAAGTCTTTATCATCAGATAAATAGTTAAAATAAGTTGTCTTTGCACCACATGAAGGGCAAAACTTAAAATTATTTGGTAATTCTATTATTTCATTTTTTGAATCTCCATCTTTAAAAGAAATTTCGCAAAATGGATCTTCACAATGATTAATAAGAATTTTACCGCAATTAGGACAATGCTTAGCATTATCCCATTTAAATTCAAAATTACAAAAATGGCAAACGTTTTTGTTGTTAGACATAAAATACCTCCTTAATAAATATTTTAAAGGAGTGTTAAAAAATAATCAATTGTCAAATGATAGTTAAGGAGAGAATATGAAAGAAAAGATTAAAAACTTAAATAAAAAAGATTAGATATTGCGAGTATCTAATCCAGTAATTTAATGTTTAGTTTTGTCTTTTAAAACATATTTCTGATTAGGTTTAGGTGTAGGTGGAAATGGTTCACCTTTGACAACAGTACGTTCTTTATTAGTGTCGCCACCACGTGGACCTATTATACCATATTGACCAGAAATATTTGCTTTAGAGCCAGGTTTATGTATTTTAGGCATAATCATTACTCCTTTCCAACTAACATTTTAAAGTAGTAAAGAAAAATAATCAATTAAAAAATTAAAATTCAGGCACTTACCTGAGGACTAGAAAAAACAAACCTCTTTATTATATATTTTGAAATACTTTCTTTATTTTCTAAAACTTTAATTCTAGTCTTCAATAAGTGTCTGAGTAATAGGAAGGATAATTTGAAAAAAACGACTAAATAGGAGATTTATATGAAAAAATGTCAAAAAAAAGATGTAAGTTATATTGAAATGGAAGTTATTATTAATAAATATTGGATAACATCAAAAGATTTAGAAATATTGTTACCACAATTAACATCTGCTTCAGCACAAAGGGAATTTAAAAAAGTCAAAGAAGAAATGAAAGAAAATAAAGAATTTTTCTTTGAAACTAGACCAGTATTATTACCTATAGAAAAATTTATAAAAAAGTTTAATATTGATAAAAAGTTAATTAGAAGTGAAGCAAGTAAAATAAGAAAAGGGGCGTTTTAAATGGAAAAAATTAATTACACGAATTTACTAATAGTAATAGCTTTTATATTAAGTATAGGATTAGTAATTTATGATCTTATTAATATTACTATAAACTTTAATGCGATGTGGACACCATATGGAGTAATTACATTTTGGATAGCTGCATTTACTGCAGAACTATCATATGAATGTTTAACCCAAAAGAAAAGAAAATAAGGACATATTTTCTTTAAAACAATTATATCAAATTTTAAAGAAAAAGAAAATAAAAAAGCGACTAAATAGGAGGGGAAGATAATGATAACAAATGTTTTGGTACTTATAGGTAAAATAATTTTAATTTTATTAGGAATATTGGTTTTAATTACACTAGTTTATATTTTACTTTTAGTTATTATATTTGCTTACAAAGCGATTAAAAACGAAACTAGAAAGTGAGTTATTTATGGAGAAAAAAAAGTATTGGCTTAAACTAGATAAAGATTTTTTAAATAGCTCACAGATAAGAGTTATAAAGAATTTGCCAAATGGAAAAGATTATTTAATATTTTATCTTGCTCTATTATTAGAAAGTGTAGAAACTGTTGGCCATTTAAGATTTAGTGAATTAGTACCATACAATGAAGAGATGCTAGCAAGTATAACTGATACTAATGTAGATGTAGTTAGAAGTGCAATGAAAGTTTTAAAAGAATTAGGACTTTTAGAAATTCTAACTGATGGAACCATATTTATGACTCAAGTTGCCGAAATGACTGGTAAAGAAAGTGATTCAGCAGAACGAGTTAGGCAATATCGATTACGTGAAAAGGAAAAGAAAAAGTTACAATGTAACACTAGTGTAACAAAATGTAACGACAATAAAGAAGTAGAAGAAGAAATAGAGAAGAATATAGAAAAAAATAAAAATGAAGAATTAGAAGTAGAAGAAGAAATAGATATATCTTCTACTGCTGGTGTTAGGATAGAAATATAGACACAAAAAAATGGAGAATATGATAAAATAACATACAAGAAAGGAAGTGTCTAT
>CANQTA010000077.1 GCA_947626655.1 uncultured Bacilli bacterium | reverse complement strand
AATGATATTAGGTAAGTTTAGAAAAATATAGAAATGAGGAACTGAAGATGAAAGAAACTACTAGTAGTACTGATAAAATTAGCAAAATAATTATTAAAAATGCTACTGAAGAACTTACTAATACACTTAAAGTATTAGATTTAGAGTTCGAAGATTTATCTTATTTTATCGATGATTTAACTAATGATGAAAAAGATAAAACGATAGCTATTACTATTAATAAGTTGTTGGAAAAATTAAAACAAAACTTAACAATAGATATTTATCGTAAAATTGCAAGGGATGTTGATGAAATGACAGATTTCTATGATAGTAAAAAAGATGGATTTGATTCAATTATAGAAGAAGGAGATCAAATTGCTAATGACCTACTATTTAAAGTTATAGGTTATAAAGGACAACAGTTTGATTTACCGATAGATATATCTTGTATCAAGAAGTATTGTTTATCAGCAGAAATAAAAAAAGAACAAGTTTATGATGTTCTTATGTGGATTATTATTAGATATATTGCCATAGATACTCGTATTTCTTGGCAAGAATACCTAGATAATTTAAATGAAAATAGACAAATAAAAAGTAGTAGTAAATTAAGTAGTAATTAGCAGTACCATCTAAACTTACCTATTAATTATGGAATAAAGTTTTATACTTTAAATTTATCTTTTAAAAGCTATAAAAAAAGCCCAAACATTTGAGTTTTAGACTTTTTAATATGACTGCGATAAATTTAAAAATGTTAATTTATTGATTTGAAATAATTTTTCATTATCTTTAACATGAACATATAAATCCAAAGTAATTTTAACACTAGAATGACCTAATATTTCACTTAATGATTTAATATCCACCCCACATAGTAAAGAACGAGTAGCAAAAGTATGCCTTAAAATATGAAATTTATATTTCTTTATCGATAGTGATTCAAGATATTTAAGATAAAATAAATAATATTTTTTAGTAGTCATAAAACTATTATTTCCTGTTAAAAAATAACAATCATCATCTTTCTTAAATTTTTCTAAATAAGGTAGTATAGTATCATTAATTGGAATATCTCTAATTGAATGTTGAGTTTTAGGAGCATCTAAAATTATCCTTGTTTTAAATTTAGAGTTAGTATCTTTATTTTTAACTCTAATTAAAGTTTTAGTAATATGAATCAGTTTATTATCAAAATCAATATCTTTCCAAGTTAAAGCACAAAGTTCGCCGATACGAACACCTGAGAACAGAACAAACAAAATAGCAAAAACTTTAACATCATTAGTATTTCTAGTTGCCTTTTCAATAATGGTGAGTTCCTTATCATTAAAAGTTATAATCTTTTTTTGAGAAACTTTTGGCATTTCAAATTTAATATGAATATTTTTATATTCTAAAAATTGTTTTAAAACTAATAGTATATCTCTTATTCTTTTATTACTTAACTTCTGTCCTTGAAGTGATTTTATATATTCTATAATATTTCTTTCATCAATATTGATAACTTTTTTGTCTTTGAAAAAAGGAATAATTTTAGAATAAATAATTGAATAATAATTTGTATAACTTGAATCTTTTATAGAAATTTTAGTATCAAACCAAGAAATAATAGAATCAGAAAAATTATCTTTTAAACAAGATGAATTTATTTTATTATCTAATTTAAAATTTTTTAATTTTTCATCTCGTTTTTTCTTTACTTCTAAATAGCTTTGAGCATATACAAATCCATATTTTTTAATTCTTCCAAACTGATCCCGTTCCTTTACATATCTTGCTTCATATCTTCCATCTTTTCTTTTAGTGATATTTTCTCCTTTTTTTGACATATTTTCCTCCTTTCTTTACTATTTTAAGACTTAAATTCTGACTGCTATAAACAGTTGATTTTATATCTTTTTTGACAAATTGAATTTGTTTTTAAACTTTTTTACATAAAAGTAGTGTTAAAATTTGTCGAAATATGTTATAATTTTATTTGATAATAGTAGGCAGAAGTAAGAATAAAGTATAAAACTTTATTCCAGACCTTGCTAGAGGGAGGAAACATGGGAAAAAATAAGCAAAATAAAAAGGGTATTGTCGGCAAAGTATGTAAAATAATTTTCTTTTCCTTTGCATTTATTATTTTGCTCATAGCTGGAATAATTATGTATAAGGCGAATAGTGATCCAGCAAAAGTACCAGATGTTTTTGGATATAAACCTATGATAGTGTTATCTGGTTCAATGGAAACATCAATACATACAGGTGATTTAGTATTTGTAAAAATGGTAGACACAACTACCTTAAAGAAAAATGATGTTATAGCATTTAGAAATGAAGCAGACACAGTTACAACTCACAGAATTGTTGATATTGTTTTTGAAGATGGTAAACAATTCTTTCAAACAAAAGGTGATGCTAACAATGCAAACGATAAAAATTTAGTAGCTATGGAAGATGTTGAAGGTTTGTATGTTGGTAGAATAGCAGGTGCTGGAAATTTCTTAATGTTTATGCAAAAACCAATAGGTTTATTTATTGTTTTATTAGTAATTTTAGTAATTGGTTTATTATGGTTATATATAGTCAACCGAAGAGATGATAAGAAGTATAGAAAAGAAGAAGAAAAAGATAGATTAGAATTTGAAGAATTTAAAAGACAACGAGAATTAGAACGCCAAAAAGAAAATAAGGAAGAAAAATAACCTTATTAATTAAATCGGTATAAAAGGTGGGAATTCTTTTATATATAGAAAATAATATTCTAGAATATTATTCCCCAAAATTTATTGTACGAGGAGGTGAAATAATGAACAAGAAAACAGTAGTATCAGTAATGGCAGTTGCTATGTTATTTGCAGTTTCACTATTCTTTGTAGGAGGAACTTACGCAAGATATACAGGTACTTTTGAAGGAAAAACACAAGCAGATATTGCAAAATGGGCAATTAAAGTTGGAGGTCAAGAAAGTGAAACTTTTACTCCATCATTTACTTATGTTGAAAATCAATATGTTGCTGATAATAAGTTAGCACCAAATAGATCAATGACAGCAGATATTGATATTGATTTAACGGGAACAGAAGTTGCAGTTGATGTATTAGCTAAGATTGATTTATCACAATTAACAGCAAAAATTGGTGATTCTCAAATAACTGCAACAGCAACAATTGGTGGCCAAGATGCAACAAGTGGTGATGGACTTCTTATTGAATTACCAGAGAAAGCTGCTTTCACATCAGAAAATGGAAAGAAAACTTTAAAAATTACTATAACTTGGGATAATCAAGAAGATGCTCAAAATGCTTCTGATACAAATATCGGAAAAACAATTGAAAATTTACAAATCCCTGTAACATTAACTGTACAACAACATATTGTTTCAGAATAGTTATGCTTTGGAAGTTTTAAAACTTCCAGTAAAGTTTATAAGATTTTTATAATCTTTACTGGGGGCTTTAATTGAAAAGGGAAAGTGGTGATAAATATAGATGAATAAGCAAGAAAAAAAGAATGAAAAAAACTTTATCGTAATGCTATTAATCCTTATCGCCTTAATTATTATTATCTTTTTACTTGTTAGAAATATAGGATTTATCGACCATAAACCAAAAATTCCAACAGGTAATGTAGATATTTTTGATATTATCTTCAAAAAAGATTGTGATAACAATTGTAATTGTACTTGTAATAATAGTAGCTGTAATAATTGCAATAACAATACTGGTGGTAATTCAAATAATAATGGAGGTAGTTCTGTAAATACAGGAGGAAACACAAGTGGAGGATCTAGTAGTGATAATCAAAATACTCCTACTACGCCAGAAGATAAAGATGG
>CANQTA010000076.1 GCA_947626655.1 uncultured Bacilli bacterium | reverse complement strand
CATAAACAAAGCTTGCCTTTGTTTCTTATAATATTATAAATTTAAAAATCGGTATCATTTTAACTAATGTTTAACAGAGTTAATGACAAAAAATGTAAAAAGCAGATAAAAAATTTTATCTGCAATGGTTATTAGTAATTTTTTTAAATTTTATTTAGTTAAAGTTAAACTTTGGGTTTCAGTATTATAAAGTTGTTGGGCTTCTTCTCCGTAAGCATAACTTGTTCTTTCTTCTTCTGGGATAGTATCACATTCTGGTAATTCAAGATAATAGTAGTTACCACCTTCATAAAATTGTTGTTTGCCACTTAAATTTTTGGTTTGCGGACTACAAAAGCAAAGATAATTATGAGCAGGTTCATTACTATATAAACAGTCAATTATAGCTTGATAACCCGGAAGAGAAGTTAATTCTTCTTCGCTTAATGCATTATAGCGATCATAGTTAGCATCATAGTAAGCAGCAAAGTGACCTGGAAAAATAATAAGTGTATAAAGGTTATTTCCCATATTTTCTCCATATTTTTTAGAAACTTCACTTGTTATTGATTTACTTCTTTTATGATTCATAAGTGTACTAGTAGTATAATAGCACTCATCATAATTATGGCCACCACCTTCACCACAAAGAGTACAAACAATATCATGAAATTGACTTTCAGTTAGTTTTTCACGTTCAAGTATAACTGCTTTTTTTTCTTCATTAGTAAGAGGAAGTGGTTCAGTTTCTTGAATATTCATGGTTTTTTCAACTGGTTCATCTTGAGTAGTAGTTTCTAAATCATCATTTTCCATATCTAAGTTTATTTGTTGTAATGTATTATGAATTGGAAAATAATTATTATTTTCAGTTTGCTTAAAAACTAATTGCCTTTTTTGGTAGCTTTCATTAAGTATTAAAGCTTCAGGTTCTTCTGAAAATGAACTTTCTGGTGTGTTAGTTTCTTTAGCTTTAGTTTCTGGTAAAAAACTAGATTTTAATTGAACTACTAAAGTAAGCGCTAAAGCTAATAAAAAAGTATTTCTAATTTTTTCTAATTTTTTCATATTTTTTTCAATTATTAAATTTTGCATATTATCAATCCCCTTCAAAACGCGGAATATTCTAGCACTATTTTGGCCTTTTGTCAAATTTTATGTTAAAATTTCTAAAAAAATTAGTTAAAAATTCTAAAAAATTAGGTGTTGATTTCAGTTTTAGAGTATGGTAAACTTTAGTTGTAGCTCTTTTTAGCCCGTTGGTGAAGTGGCTTAACACACTGCGTTCTCAGCGCAGCATTCACGGGTTCGAACCCCGTACGGGTTACCATAATAATTACCATCAGTTTGATGGTTTTTTATATAATAGGAAATTAACTGAAAAATATTGAGTAAAACAAGCAATAAATGTTGATGAAGAAATAAAAGAAGTAACAGATGCTAATCAAAAGGAAAAATTTATAAAAATAATTTGGGTATGTCTTGTAGAAATGATTGATTTTATTTTTGGTGTAGAAATTATAAATATAGTATTTTTATGAAGTAACTTTTTTAAATGTCAAAACTATTTGCTAGAATTTACGGACTATTTTTTATAAAATAATGACGAGGTGATGGATATGAATTTAGGTGATAAAATAATTGCTATAAGGAAAGAAAATGATTTAACTCAAGAAAAATTAGCCGAAATGTTACATGTTACTCGGCAAACAGTTTCTAATTGGGAAAATGGTAAAAGTTATCCTGATATAGCAACCTTAGTATTAATTAGTAATGTTTTTAAAATATCGTTAGATGATTTGTTAAAAGATAAAAAAATGATAACGGTAATTGATAAAATGGTTAAAAAAAATACTACTTTAAAACTTACAATAATTATTTTATTATTGATAGTTATAATTTTGGGTGGGGGATTATATATAGCTAAAAAATATAGTTTAAGTATTATTGATAGTAAAATTTTTGATGATAATATAACTTTAGAAGATATAACCCGTGATGATGGTTTAATTATGAGTATAAGAAAAATAAATACTAAATGTAATATTAGTATTGTTTTGAATATTTATAATAATGGAACTTATGAATTATATGATACTATTTTGATTCCGGAAGGAAAAGAAATTAATACTAATTTAATTTGGAGTGATGTGAAGAAATATACTTACGATGATGATATTTTAAATATTGTTAAAAATATAAAAACTATAAATAGGAGGGAGTATGAAGTTCAGTTTGGTAATGGAGAAATTTATATGACTACTGATGATACAGATAATAGAGAATTAATGAATTTTTTAAATAAATATGGTATTGATTTAGATAAATGTGTTAAAGCTGTAAAAATGAATAATATGGATGATAATGATAATTAAAAAAAGCGATACTATTTTTTAGCATCAGCTTTTTTTCTTAATTCAGTATTTAAAATAACTTTTCTTAATCTTATAAAATTAGGTGTAACTTCAACTAGTTCATCAGAATTAATATAATCAAGAGCATATTCTAAGGTAATAGGACGAGGTCTTTTTAAAACGACTGTTTTATCTGAGAATGCTGCTCTGGTATTAGTTAATTCTTTACCTTTAACAATATTAATAGCTAAATCGTTATCACGATTACACTCGCCAACAATCATTCCTTCGTATACTTCAGTATTAGGTTCGACAAACATAATGCCACGATCTTCTAATTGTCCAAGTCCATAAGCAGTTGCTTTACCAGTTTCACTAGATACTAACACCCCAAGTTTTCTTTCGCCTAAATCAACAGAGGCAACTTTATTGTATTCTTTGAAAGTATGATTCATAATACCGTAACCTTTAGTTAAAGTCATAAAATTGGTACTAAAACCAATGAGACCACGTGAAGGAATAGTATAAGTAATTCTAGTTAAAGAACCTAAGTGGGTCATATTATCCATTACGGCTCCTCTGGTCATTAATTCTTCAATAACGCCACCCATATATTCATCATCGACTTCGATTTGTAATTCTTCATATGGTTCACAAGTAACTCCATCAATTTCTTTTAAGATAACTTTTGGTTTAGAAACTTGTAGTTCAAAGCCTTCACGGCGCATATTTTCAATAAGAATTGATAAATGAAGTTCACCACGACCTGATACTAAAAAGTTTTCGGAATCAATTTGCGATACTTTTAAGGAAACATCTTTTTGGGTTTCACGCATCAATCTTTCTTCAATTTTTCGGGATGTTAATAATTTACCATCTTTACCAGAGAAAGGACTGGTATTTACCCCAAAAGTCATTTGTAAAGTTGGTTCATCAATATGAATAATAGGTAAGCGTTCATGATTATTAACTTCGGTTATAGTTTCTCCAACTGAAATATCTTCAAGACCGGCAATAGCACAAATATCACCAGCATTAACTTCGTTTACTTCAACTTTGGAAAGGGCAGTAAAACCAAATAATTTTTGAACTCGGAAGCTTTTTTCAGTGCCATCTAATCGTAAACAATTAACCATTTCGCCAACTTTAACTTTACCATTAAAAATACGACCAATAGCAATTCTGCCAACATAATCATTATAATCAAGTAAGGCTGGTTGAAATTGAAGTGGTTTATTAATATCGCCAGAAGGAGCGCTAATTTCATTAACAATTAAATCAAGAACACATTTAAAAGATTTTTCTTGAGTATTAATATCAGGATTAAGACTTGATGTACCATTTAGCGCAGAAGTATAAGCAACTTTAAAATCCAATTGTTCATCTGAGGCTCCTAAATCTAAAAATAATTCTAAAACTTCATCAACAACTTCTTTAATTCTAGCGGTTGGTTTGTCTACTTTGTTAATAACTACAATAGGTTTAACGCCAGCATCAATAGCTTTTTTTAAAACAAATCTTGTTTGAGGCATTGGTCCTTCATAGGCATCAACTACGAGAATAACACCATCAACCATTTTCATAATTCTTTCTACTTCGCCACCAAAATCGGCATGGCCCGGAGTATCTAAGATGTTAATTTTGATGCCATTATACATAATTGATGTCGTTTTGGCTAAAATAGTAATGCCTCTTTCTTTTTCAATAGCATTTGAATCCATTGAAAAATTGGTTGTATCTTGGTTTTCTCTGAATGTTCCTACATATTTTAATATTTCATCAACCAAAGCAGTTTTGCCATGATCGACGTGTGCAATTATTGCTACATTTCTAATTTCCATATAAATCACCCGTTTAACCAAGATATTATAGCTTATTTAAATGAAATTGTAAATATTTTATTTGGCGTTATTAGAAACATTTTTAAAAAAAGGTCAATTGCAAAAGTAAATTCCAGATTGAATAATTAAATTCTATGTAAGATGAAAAAAATACCACAAAAATTAAAA
>CANQTA010000075.1 GCA_947626655.1 uncultured Bacilli bacterium | reverse complement strand
TTCCATGTATTCTTACACCGTCCTATTATAAGAATACATGATTTTTTTTACTATAAAAAGTAATTGTACCATAATTTAACATTATTTTTTTTATGCGATTGCCATAGAATCCGATATGCTAATTTGACATTTTTAGACATTTGTGCTATACTGTTATTGTCGATTTGGAAAGGGGATTTTGGATGAATTTAGAAAATAAGAAAGTTGACTTAAAAAAAGTGATGTTTTATAGTGGGATATCTTTGCTTTCAATGACAACTTTAGCTAATATTGGGTTAAACATTAGTGAAATAAATAAAAATCATACTGAAGAGGTATGTTTAATCACTAAAATTATGAATACCATTGGTTTAGATGGTAATGCCCATCAAGTTAGAAAAATGGAAAAAGAATATCAAAAACAGGGTATTGAATCAACTGTTAGTTATGATGATAGTTATGTGGATACTTCTACTGAATATTATTGTGAAAGAATAAAAGAAGAGAAAGTATTAGCAACACAAATAAATGACAATAGTGAAGTTAAGTATGTAGTACCAAATGGCTATGTTCTAAAAAATATTGATGGTAATTGGTATGGCGTTAAAGAAGTAAAAGATGTCACTTCAGCAGTTTCAGTAAATCAAGATGAATATATAGCTCCGGAAGGATATACATTAAAATCGAAAACTGTTACGGAAGAATATCCAGCTTTTGTATCAGAATTAGCTAATGGAGAAACTAGAGTTTTAAAATTAAAATAATAAAAGTGAGTAAAGGTGAGTTAAACTTGATTCACTTTTTTTTTTGAGATATAATGTTATAAAGTAGTGGGTGGTAAAATGATAAGTTTTGTCTTTTCTTTAAACTGTTTAATATTTATAACATTTATTTTTATCTTTTATTTTTCTAAAAGAAGAGTTAATAATATTGAAAATAAATTATATTCATATTTATTAACAGTTAATTTTTTAGGATTAATTATTGATGTAATTGGTTATGGTTTTCTAAATATGTTTTCTACTACTTCAGTCATTAATGTTATAATTTCTCATTTATATCTTTTATATTATTTTAGTTGGGGTTACATTTTAACTTTGTATGTTTATAGTATTTCTTTTAATGCTGTTGATGATAAAAATCATTTAAAAAATTATAAATTGATTTGGCTTTTTTATAGCATTATTGCTTTTATTTTAATAATTTTACCAATCAGTATTACTTTTGAAGATAATTATGCTTATTCTGAAGGAATTGGAGTTCAATTAGTTTACTTATTGATGTTATTATTTGTAATCTTTGATATTTTTGCTATCTTTAAAAATTTTAAAAAAATTCATTTAAAAAAATATTTTCCTGTCTTTATGTTATTAATCTTTTCTTTAATTGCCATGATTATTCAAAGTTTATATCCAGCGATAACTTTATTACTTACTTGTCACTCCATCGTAACATTTTTAATGTACTTTACAATTGAAAATCCAGATGTAGTAATGATTGAACAGTTAAATATTGCTAGAGAACAAGCTGAAAAAGCTAATAATGCTAAAACGGAATTTTTATCTAATATGTCCCATGAGATTAGAACTCCTCTTAATGCTATAGATGGTTTTAGTCAACTTATTTTAGAAGAAAATGATATAAAAGTAATTAAAGATGAAGCTAGAGATATTATGGCTGCTAGTCAAAACTTATTAGAAATAGTTAATGGTATTTTAGATATTTCAAAAATTGAAGCTAATAAATTAGAAATTGTTAATGTAGAATATGAACCAAGTAAAATTTTTGATGAATTAATGAAACTTACGAAGGCTCGCATTGGGGAAAAACCTTTAGAGTTAAGAGTAAATATTGCGAAAGATATTCCAGATTATTTAAATGGTGATTATGTGAGACTTAAACAAATAGTGTTAAATTTACTTACTAATGCGGTTAAATATACCAAAGCTGGATATATTGAATTTAATGTTAATACTGTAAAAAAAGATGATATTTGTCGTTTAATTATAAGTGTTAAAGATACCGGAATTGGTATTAAAAAGGATAATATCGATAAGTTATTTACTAAATTTGAACGTTTAGAATTAGAGAAAAATATTACAATAGAAGGGACTGGTTTAGGTTTAGCCATTACTAAAAAATTAGTAGAATTAATGAAAGGAACCATTGTTGTTGATTCAGTTTATGGTAAGGGGTCAACATTTACAGTTGCTATCGATCAAAAAATTGTTAATAAAGTTAAAATGGCCGAAGTTAAAAAGAGTGAGCCACCAAAGAAAAAATTAAATGTTAAAGGTAAAAAAGTATTAATTGTTGATGATAATTTAATCAATTTGAAGGTAGCAGCTCGTTTACTTCTTGCTTATGGGATTACCGCCGAAACGGTAGCTAGTGGGCAAGAGTGTTTAGATAATATTCAAAATGGTCATGAATATGATTTAATATTTATGGATGATATGATGCCTAAAATGAGTGGGGTAGAAACTTTTAAAAAATTACAAGAAAATAGTGAATTTAATACGCCAGTAGTAGCTTTGACAGCCAATGCCATTGCTGGTATGAAAGAAAATTATTTAAAAGTTGGTTTTCAAGATTATATATCGAAACCAATTGAAAAGAAAGAATTAGAAAGAGTTTTAAAAGAGTATTTAAAATAAAAATTGTATGTTATAATTATTATAGTAAGGATGTGAAAAGATGAGAGATGTAAGTATCTTAACGGATAATGGGGTTGATTTGAATAGTGCTTTAGAATTACTTGGCGATTTAGAGTTTTATGATGAAACTTTAGAAGCTTTTTTAGAAGAAAATAAAACAAGAGTACCCGATATCGAAAAATATAAAAATGACCAAAACATGGAAGATTATGCCATATTAGTGCATGCTTTAAAAAGTGATGCAAAATACTTAGGATTTAAAGATTTAGCTGATATTGCTTATGAACATGAAATGGCTAGTAAAGCTAATAACATTGATGAAGTAAATAAAAAATATAAAGATTTAGTTAAGCAAATTGAAAGATTTACAAATTTAGCAGCAAAATATTTGGAGGGATAAGATGAAAAAAATATTAGTAGCAGATGATTCAAAGATAATTAGTAACATAGTAGAAAGAGCTTTTAAAGATCAATATGAAGTTTTAGTGGCTCAAAATGGTAAAGAAGCAATAGAGATGATTAAAAACAATATCGACGATTCAATTTTAGGGGTTTTACTTGATTTAAATATGCCTGAAGTTGATGGTTTTGCAGTTTTAGACTACTTTAAAGATAATAATTTATTTAAAAGAATTCCTGTTTGCATTATTACTGGCGATGTTCAAAAAGATAGAATAGATCGTGCTTTTAATTATGATATAGTTGATGTTTTAGCTAAGCCATTTACTTTCGATAGTGTTAGAGAAGAAGTAGAGAAAATTATTAATTTAGGATCAATTAGATAATATGGATAAAAGTGGTTTAAGAAATTTATCCTATGGTTTATATATCGTTAGTACTAAAGATAAAGAAAATTTAGCAGGGTGTGTTGTTAATGCCATTATGCAAATAACGAGTGCAGAACCTATTATTGCCATAAGTCTTAATAAAAATAATTATACTAATGAGTTAATTAGTCAAACTAAAAAAGTAGCAATAAATATTTTAAGTAAAAGTATCGATTTACAAGTTATTCAAACTTTTGGTTTTAATTCATCTAAAGATGTTAATAAATATGCTAATTTAGATTATGAATTGGTTAATGATTTACCGATTCTAACTAAAGGAATAAATAGTTATATAATTGGTGATGTTATTGATAAAATTAGTGTTGCTACTCATGATATCTTTTTAGTAAAAGTTATTGATAGCCAAAAGGTTAATGAAGAAGAATCTTTAACTTATTTATATTATCAAAAAAATATGAAAGGAGTATCTTCAAAGAATGCTCCAACATATATAGAAAAAGAAATTGCTAACACTAATAGTAAAAAATATCGTTGTATGATTTGTGGTCATATTTATGATGATGCGATAGAAAAAGTTAAATTTGAAGATTTACCTGATAACTGGGTTTGCCCTAAGTGTGGTGTTTCAAAAGATAAGTTTGAAAGAATTAATTAAATGATAGTAAAAGAGATATCTGTTTTTGATAGTTAGATATTTCTAAGTCCCAAAAATATATTTTTTAGAAAGACATCTATTTTATCTTAGTAGGTGTTTTTTAATAATATCATAGATAATTTTTTAAATAATTATTGTACTTAATAAGTAAAATAAGAAAGTAATTATAATTCTAGTGTTGAATTATAAACCAATATTGATTATAATTAATATAAGAAATAAATAATAAAAGTGTTAAAGAAAAGGATGAAGAAGATGAAAGCCAAACTAAAATATTTTAGTTTGTTAATACTATTAGTATTAACAA
>CANQTA010000074.1 GCA_947626655.1 uncultured Bacilli bacterium | reverse complement strand
ATTACAATTTATAAAGCTTTTTAAACAAGATAATATATATCTTGCCTTTTTGCTTGCTTGTTCTTTCTTCTTCGACACTTGTTCGCTTATTTTTAGCAATATTTTTGTTGTATGACTTTCCTATTATATAAAAAAAGTTAGAAAATTTTAATTATCTTTTCTAACTCTTTTTAACTCAACATCATTTTCTTCTATTGCTACAGTTTTTACTTTTATAAATTCAATTAATAACGCTTCTAATTCTTCTTTAGAAACATATTTTATTTTATTAGCCATTTTATAATTAATTACATAATCAACAAAATCAGCCACATACTCATATTTTCCATAATTTATATTTCGTTGTAAAACAGATTTAAATTGAATACTTGGAAATTCCACCATACCTTGTTTTATTTTATAAGTATAACTAGTTTCATAAAAATATTGATCTACTCCCCAAGGATAATCGACATCACTACTATTAAGTTTTTGAATAATTATTCCTTGATTAAAATTTTTCGCATTAGCTACTTTAATTACTTGAACATATAAATCATCATAAAGTTCACGTTCCCGACTTTCTAAACACACTTCATATGCATATTTTTTACCTTCAACAAAAGTCATTAATTTAGCCATTGTCTCATACATTTCTTGACCAAATACTGAATATTCTTTAACCAAGCCAAAACTACTTTTGATAGCTCTTCTTTTAGCTAATATCTCATTATCTAAATTTTGCATCTCCATTTCTAAATCATTCCCATTTTTTTTAACTTCATCAATACAATTTAACTCCATAAATTCTCCTTTTAGTATCTAATATTATACATATTTTTTCGATTTAATCAACATTTTTTATAATTTCTTTTAATTTTACTTTAATTCTTTGGATTGTATTATCAATTTGCTTAGGTGATTTTTCTAATATTTTGGCAATTGCTAAATAATCAAATCCCTCATACATTAAAGAAAAAACTTCAAATTCTTTCTCTGTAAATTTATTTTTAATCCGTGCTAACAATTCATTATATTCTTCATTACTAGTTATATTTTTTAATGGATCTAACTCTCCATCATCACTTATTAAATCTAATAATACCGATCCATCATCATCAATCGAAAAATCCAAAGAATACATATCTTTTAAATTTTTATATTTTCCTCGATTATATTTTCTAATTAATCCTAAAATTCTTCTTTCAACACACAAAGTTATAAATGTTTTTAAACTACTATCTTTTTCTTCTTGAAAATTTCTTAAAGCATCACTAAACCCAACTGCACACTCACTATATACTTCTTGAAAATCAATTTTTAATTTTTTTAAATAACTACGATACTTATTAATTAATATATCTATAATAGGTTTATATTTTAAATAAACCAAATTTTTTATTTCTTCATCTTCTTCTCGATAAAGCATTAATAGTTCACTTTCATTTATATCTTCATTAATCATGATAATTCATCCCATAAATTAGTATACCTGCTGAAACACTAGCATTCAAACTATTTATTTTTCCTTTCATTGGAATACTTACTACTACATCGCTATTTTTCTTAACAATATTACTTATGCCTTTTCCTTCATTTCCAATTATTAAAACTTTCTTTTTATTATAATCTATCCTGCGATAATCTTCACCATCCATATCTGCACAATATATAAAATAGCCATTTTCTTTTAAATAATTAATTGCATTAACCAAATTACTTACCATAATTATTTTTACATAATTAATCGCTCCAACACTTACTTTAAAAACTGTGTCATTAACCAAAACACTTCGATCTTTAGGAATAATAACATTTTTTATCCCAGCACATTCACAAGTTCTAATTATTGCTCCCAAATTATGCGGATCTTCTAAATGATCTAAAATAACTACAAAATCACTATCAACATCAGTTATTTTTGAATATTCATAATCGTAAATATCGACAACTATGCCTTGATGATTACCACTCACCATTTTATCTAAGCGTTCTTTAGGTACTAACTCAAATTTCCAATTTTTACTTTTTAATTCAGCAATTAATTCACGATTACTTAAATAGATTTTTTTTATTTTCTTACTATCTAATTCTTTCAACACATTTTTTCCGTAAACTAGCATAATACCTCCCAAATTCATTTTATCATACTTTTTTCTTCTTGCCTAACATTATTTTTTAAGGTATATTATATTTAAGGAGAATTTATGTTTACCAAAACTTTAGATAACAAAAGATATCATACTTTAAATTATTTTTTAAGAACTAAATTTAACAATAAAGTTTTTAAAGTTCCTTTAGATGCTCATTTAAATTGTCCTAATAAAATAAATGGAAAAGGATGTATATATTGTGCAAGTAACAGCAAAGCCAACATAACAGATAGTAATAAAAGTATTGAAGAACAATTTATTGAAAATATCACTATTCTAGAACGTAAATGGCCAAACAGTTATTATATTCCCTATTTTCAAGCTGGCACCAATACTAATGCTTCCTTACATACTTTAAAAAATCTTTTTGAAAAATTATTAAATTATCCCAAAGTAGTTGGCCTATCTATTGCTACCCGTCCTGATTGCTTAAATGATGAAATTATTGATTATTTGAGCGAACTTAATCAAAAAACTTTTCTAACTATCGAACTAGGATTACAATCTAGTAATGACAATACTTTAAAACTAATCAAAAGAGGTCATGATACTAATTGTTTTACTGAATCTGTCCAAAAATTAAAAAGTAAAAATATTTTTGTTGTTGCTCATATTATTAATGGCTTACCATACGAAACCAAAGAAGATATGTTAAACACAGCCAAACTTTTAAATGAATTAAAAATTGATGGTCTAAAAATTCATATGTTATATATTTCTAAAAATACTGAATTAGCCCAAAAATATGAACAAGAAAAATTTCCTATTTTATCTAAAGAAGAATATATCGATATCGTAATTTCGCAACTAGAGCTTTTAAATGAAAACATCGTTATCGAAAGAATAACCGGCGATCCGATTAAAGAAGATCTAATTGCTCCGACTTGGCTATTAAAAAAGTTTTGCGTTTTAAACGATATTGATAAAGAAATGGTTAGAAGAAACACTTATCAAGGTAAAAATATAAAAAATTAATTTATTTCATATGTTAAAACTGTACTATGATTGTTTTCACCTAATGCTTCTTGGAGTCTATCTGTTACCCAATCTATTTGTGATGATTCTGTATAAACTTTTATGTTATTGGGAATATTTCTAAAAATATCTACATAATTTTCTTCATCTATATTATTATAAAAAGCTTTTGGTAATTTCAATTCAACTAATTTTGTATCATTAGCAAACATTCTTGAAATACCTGTTAATTTTGAAGCATTCCAATTACTTAAATCCACTTCTATTAAACTAGTACAATTCTCGAACATACCGCCCCATCTTCCTAATGTTTTAGATACATTAGTTACATTCCAATTTTGAATTGCGCTTATATCATTTAGTTTACTACAATTATTAAACATACCACCCATATTTGTAACATTACTTGTCTTCCAATTTTGTAACCCATTTAAGTTTTTTAAATTGGTACAATTTCTAAATAATTCTAACATAGTAGTCACTTTTGATACATTCCAATTACTTAAGGGACTTAAATCACTTATTGGGGTTCCATGAAACATACCATTCATATCTGTAACATTAGATAAGTCCCAATTACTTAAAGGGGTTAAATCATTTATTGATGTTTCTGCAAACATATAATTCAAATTTGTTGCACCTGAGACATTCCAATCTTTTAGTGGTGTTAAATCTTCTATTAAAGTACCTTGAAACATACTTGCTGTATTATTTACATTTAATATATTCCATTTAGATAATGGTGTTATATCTTTAATTAATGTGTTCTCAAATATGCTACTCATATCTGTTACTTTTGATACATTCCAATTGGCTATTGACATGATATCACTTATTTTGGTATCTCGAAACATATTTGATATATTAGTTATGGATGAAACATCCCAATTACTTAAGGCACTAATATCTGTTAAATCTCGACAACTTCCAAACATATTAGACATACTAGTTACAGAGGAAATATTCCAATTTGTTATTGGAGTTAAATCTTTTATTTTAGTGCCAGCAAACATACTACCCATATTTCTAACATTTGACATAATCCAATTACTTAAAGGGGTTATATCACTTATTGGATTACCTTGAAACATACTATTTACACTAGTTACAGAGAAAACATCCCAATTACTTAGGGGATTTATATCAATTATTTTTGTTTCACGAAATATACTTCCCATATTTGTAACATTGGATACATTCCAATTGTTTAAGGCACTAATATCTGTTAAATTTGTACAATAATAAAATATTTGATACATATTTTTTACATTAGATACATTCCAATTACTTAAAGGTGTCAAATTATTCAAATTTTGACAAC
>CANQTA010000073.1 GCA_947626655.1 uncultured Bacilli bacterium | reverse complement strand
CAAACTAAAATATTTTAGTTTGTTGATACTATTAGTATCAACAATAATAATACTTATACCAAATAAAAATAATAATGTACTAGCAGTAGATGAAGTAAAACTAAAAAATAAAGTTAGTAAAGATAATGTTTTTGCTATGTATGTTAAAAAAAAAGATAAGTATGAACCATATAATGAAAGTGATATGTTTCCCGATAGTAGTATGTATACATTAAACTTAGATGAAAGTGGTTGTATGGATACTAATGGTAATAAAGTGGATGATGTACTATCAAGTGATGGTAATAATAGAGTAACAGTAACAAGTAGTCAAACAGTGTATTGTTATTTGTATTTTGATTTAGAGAAGAATGCCCCAACAATAACCAAAGTATCAATAAAAGATGATAGTGAATATACCAATACTCAAACAAATAAAGTAGAAGTATCATGGTTAGATAATGATGTAGCTTATTATTGTTTAAAGACAAGTGATATTAAACCAGATACAGGTGATCAATGTTGGCAAAGTGTAACAGGTAATAAAGCTACAAATAATGCATTTGATATAGGAAGTGGAGATGGAAATAAAACAGTCTATGCATGGTTAAAAGATAAAGCTGGAAATGTATCAAAAAATTATGGAAGTGATAGTATAACTTTAGATCAAACAGCACCAAATCTAGAATTAACGCAAAATGACAGTTATACAAATCAAGTAGTATTAAAAGTAAATGCGACAGATAGTAGTGGAATAAAAAGTGTAACATGTAATGCCTCAAGTGTAAGTGGAGCAAGTTGCAGTTGTACTACAGATAAAACATCATGTACATTTACAAAATTACAATCAGGCCAAACATATAATAATACCTTAAAAGTAACAGCTACTGATAATGCTAATAATTCAAAAGAATTAAGTGGAACATATACTACAAAAATTCCGATAGCAAGTGAATCAATAATAGCAAAGCAACCAGCAGGATTGCAAGAAACAAATACCGGAGATTTACAATATCGATTTGTAGGAACAAATGTAAATAATTATATATGCATAGATTCAACAGGTTCAAATTGTGGAACAAATAGTAATTATTTGTATCGAATCATAGGAATAACAAGTGATGGAAAGTTAAAATTAATAAAAGCAAATCCATATCCAAACATAAGTAGGTGGGATACGGCAGAAATACAACAGACTTGGCATAGTAGTACTGTGTCTAAAAATTTAAATGGGGATTCATTTATAAATGTTTCAGCGTATATTCCAACAGAATTAAAGTCAAAAATAATATATATGAACTGGAATCAAGGATTACTGACAGAAGATAATGCTAATACTGGAAAAGAAATATATGATGTAGAAATTAGTTTACAAGATTTTTCTAGTCAAATAGGACTAATGTACTTAAGTGATTATTTTTTCGCAGAAAATAATGAAGGAACAATAAATTGTAGAGCTTCTTGTACAAATTGGCTAACAGGTTCATCTGGTAGTGGTAGACAATGGACTATAACTAGAGAAGACGCCGACCGCTTTAACCCGGTTTCATGGGCTGTAGATGCTGCTGGTTTTGGTATTCCACTTCCAACAAAGGTCGCTTTAACACTTTATCCGGTATTTTATCTCTCATCCGATATTAAGGTAACAAGTGGTTCAGGATTATCCAATGATCCATTTATAATAAAAATATAAAAAAGTGTCAAATTTGTGTCAAAAATAGCAAATTGCCAAATTTCTAGAGATTTGGTAATTTTTTTGAGCGAAATTTATAGATATTTGGCAAAGTTTTAGTGCGAAATCTCTAGAGATTTCGTAATTTGCTTTTTTAAGTTATTTATGTTTAAATGAACGTGGAGGTGCAAGGGAAAGCATTACCATTACAACTTTAGTGTTTACAAAACTTACATATAGGGGGTTTTGGATAATTAAAGGAGGTATAAAAAATGAGAAGAAATCGAACAGATTTACTTATTATAATAATATTAATGTTAACTTTTCAACAATTGATTGTTACATTAAAAATGCTAACCCTAATGGATTAGCACAAACCAACCTTTGGTAGTGCTACTTCATTCGCACTTCCTACTTATAATTTTATCATAAGTTAAAAATAATACAAGTAAAAATAATTTATTGATATTGTAAAGAAAAAATTAAAATATAATATAAATCTTGATTTATAAAAAAATAATGTTTATAATTAAAACATGATAAGTATAATAAAAGTGTGTAAAAGAAAGAAGAATGATGAATGAAAAGACAACTAAAATATTTTAGTTTGTTGATACTATTAGTATCAACAAACTAAAATATTTTAGTTTGTTGATACTATTAGTATCAACAATAATAATACTTATACCAAATAAAAATAATAATGTATTAGCAGTAGATGAAGTAAAACTAAAAAATAAAGTTAGTAAAGATAATGTTTTTGCAATGTTTTTGGAACAAAAACAAGAAGATGGAACAAGTACATATGTAGCAAATGAAAGTAATAATTGGCCGGAAGAAGGATATATATTTAATAAAGATAAATCAGGATGTATGGATAGCGATGGCAATAAAATAGAAGAAGAAATTTTAACTTATGATGAAGTTAATCATACAGCTACAATAAAAACAGGAATAACAGCATATTGTTATTTGTATTTTGATTTAAAACCTTTATTAGGTGGAGATTATATAATTGAAAAACAGCCGAAAGGATTACAAGAAACACCAGCAGTAGAAGGAGATATGCGAAGATTTCAAGGATTAGATGTTAATAATTATATATGCTTAAAAGATGGAAGTACATGTGATAAATCATCAGATAATATGTATCGAATCATCGGAATAACAGATCATGGAAAAATGAAAGTGATAAAAGAAAAAAGTATAGGAAATAGAGTATGGGATAATGATATTGAATCAGATGTAACATGGAATAATAGTGATTTATATAAATATTTGAATAATGAATGGTATCCAACGCTAAATCAAAATATAAAAAATATGATAGAAAGTACAAATTGGAAGTACTATACAGGGTCGAGTGCCAATATGTCTGCAAAATTAATGTATGAAACAGAGAATGCAGAAAGTGTGCCAACTGTGTTATCCAATGTTGGATTAATGCAATTAAGTGATTATTATTTATCACAAAATGATGATGTAAATTGTTACAGTACTGCATGTACAGATACATGGATGTATAGAAGTGGTGGAGTTGGTGAATCTCAATGGACTATGATGTATTATGGCTATTATAGTGGTGGTCATTATTATGCTTGGGAAGTGAATTGGGTAGGACATGCTGGGCAGAATGGATTAAATGTTATGTATATAGTTCGTCCTGTATTTTATTTAAAATCAGATATAACAATTGAAGGTGGCGATGGTTCATCAACAAGTCCGTTTACAGCCAAACTATAGAATAAATAAAAATAATAACTTAATTCTAAAAATTGGTCTTTTTCCCTAAGTTTAGCATACATTAAATTAGGGAGTGATTAAATTTGGCAAATTATCGAGAAATAGTAACCAAGGCCGTTATTGGAAAGGCTAAGAAAACAAGTGGTAGTAAATTTAGTTTAGCACCAGAAGAAAGACCAGATACTGTCTTAGGTTGTTGGGTTATCAATAATTCTTTTAATGGTATTAATAACCATGGTAGTGTTTTAATTAATGGAGCTTTTGATGTTAATGTTTGGTATTCATACGATAATGATACTAAAACTGCTGTAACTACGAAAAGATTTAGTTATACTGATAAAATGAATGTTCCACTTAAAAATGATAGTGTATTAGATAATAATTCTGAAATCATTGTTAGAAGTTTAAAACAACCAACCGTAACTAATGTCGATATTAATAATGGCATAGTTAATTTGACAATTGAAAAAGAATTAGGAGTGGAAATTGTCGGTAATACTAAAGTAAAAATAAGTGTCGAAGATTTAGATGATGATTATGAAGAATTAATTGAAGAAGAGTTAGATAGTGAAATTGAAAAATTAGATGATGATTATTTAGAAGAAAATAGTAGTCCTGAAAATTAGTAAGTCAATAGAAAAGTGTTGACTTAGTTCTAAGTTTATACTATACTATTAGTAGTAAAAAAGGAGGCAGTAACATGGCAGTTAAATTAAGATTAAAAAGAATGGGTGCAAAACAAAAACCATTTTATAGAATAGTTGCCGCTGATTCAAGAAGTCCTCGAGATGGTCGTTTTATCGAAACAATCGGAACTTATGATCCAATTAAAGGTGCTGATAAAATCACTGTTGATGAAGAAAAAGCTCTTAAATGGTTAAACAATGGAGCTGAACCAACTGATACAGTTAAAAATATTTTATCAAATGCGGGAATTATGAAAAAATATCATGAATCCAAAAGTAAAAAGAATTAGGTAGGTAGCAATGAATGTAGTAGAGTTTGCTGAATACTTAGTAAAAAGTATTGTCACAGAAAAAGAATTAGTTAAAGTATCAGAATTTCAGGCTGATGAAGATGTTACTATTTTAGAAATCTTAGTACCAGAAGTTGATATGGGAAGAGTTATTGGTAAAAATGGTAAAACTTCGACAGCAATTAGAACATTAATTCAAGCTTATGCAGCGATTAATAAAATGCCAAAAGTAAAAATTAATATTGATTCTTTTTAAGAAATTGGTTTAAGTCCCAGAGGGAGCAGATATCAATTTCTTAAGGCAATCGCATAAAAAATTGATGTAAAGTAGAATTACAAAGAAGGGATGACATTGAATATAAGATTTTCAATA
>CANQTA010000072.1 GCA_947626655.1 uncultured Bacilli bacterium | reverse complement strand
GAAGAGAGAGGGAAAGGAAGGCGTGGAAAGGAAAGGAAAACCATCATCTATGGTATATAATAATAAAATATAAAAAATAAAAAAAGAAAGAAGTAAAAAATGCAGAAAAAAGATTTTTTAGTTATCAAAAACAAAAAGGTTATTTTAAAAGTTATTTTGATTAGAAAATAATATTATAAGTAAGTTTAAATGATTTATTTAAAGGCGAAGTTCAAACAAATGTTAAAAGTAATTTAAATTTGATGATATTATCAAATATATAATAAGAGGAAGGTGGCCATTAAGATCAAAAATAGCCATTAGAACCAAAGAAAAAATACAATTTGTTAATCCATTGTTGGCTTGTGTTTACTTAGGAGCTACTGAAGAAAATTTATTGAAATTTAAAATTAGTAGATATTAAAAAACAGGAGAGCCAAAATTTTTAGGTATAATTTCCAGTACCGAATATTCATACCAACAGAAAATGGAATATATGTTATATCAATTGGTAATCTAAAAAATTAGAATTAAAGCTTATTAAAGACAAATTTATTTAGTAGCTTAATTTTACCCCAAATTTTATCTGCGACATGGATAAGAAAAACACAATGTTATTAACAGTAATAGCAGTAGCGACATTATTAGTAGCAGTAGTTGGAGCAACATTTGCCTACTTCAGTGTCAGCAATACTAATACAACTACAGCAACAACAATAACAGGTAGTACAGGAAAAATACCAACAATAACAATTACAAAATCAATTTCTGATTTAAAAATGTATGCTACAACCTATGATATGAAAAAAGGTGAAACAGATAAATCTTATTATGCAACAACAAAAAGCTGTACAAATGGAGCAAGTTGTTGGGAAGAAGATGAACAATCTCATAAAGTAGCAACAATAGCAATTACTGGTGGTGATACTACTGCAAAATATACTTGTAGTGGAAAAGTAACTGTTGAAGTAACTGGAGTAACATCAGACAATTTAAAATCTGGAGATATGTTTATTACTCTAAAAGGCTTAAAAGATTCTGGTGATACTGCAACAACATCAGTTGATTTATCAACACTTATTGGAAATAAAGCAGAGTATGATGTTGACTTAGCTTTCACTGGAGATGTATCAGCTCATGATATAACTGCAGATGTATGGCTAGTTAATAAACATACAGATAGTACTGGAGAACAAAATTATTTAGCAGATCAAACAGTTACTACAAAAATTGATCCAACAGGAGTAAAATGTGAATTACAACCAGTTCAAGATTAAAGCTATTAAAGAAGAGTAAAATCTTCTTTTTTTAGAAAAGAGAGAAAAAAAGGAAAAGAAGGAACCCCATATGCGAAAAAAAGAACCAAAAGGCGAAGAGAGAGGGAAAGGAAGGCGTGGAAAGGGAAGGAAAACCATCATCTATGGTATATAATAATATATAAAAAATAAAAAAGGAAATAGCCTACACTAATAATTAAAACGGTCTTATATTACTAATAGGGTGTTATTAAAATGATTAATTTTTATATTAATTCAAGTATCTATACACAAGTTTTATTAGCAACACTTATGACTTGGGGAATAACGGCCTTAGGAGCAGCCTTAGTCTATTTTTTTAAAAAAGTAAATGGTAATATTTTAGATGCAATGATGGGACTTTCAGCTGGCGTAATGATATCAGCCTCTTTTTGGTCACTTTTAAATCCTGCGATTGACTCAGCTTCCAAAATTGGGATGAATGCATGGTTAATAGTATCAATTGGTTTTTTTGTCGGTAGTGTAATTTTAATTTTAAGTGATATTTTATTTGGCAAAATTTTAAGTAAAAAAGGTACTAAAAATCTAACCGGTTTAAAAAGAAGTTTAATGCTTATTTTTTCTATCACTCTTCATAATATTCCGGAAGGATTAGCAATTGGAGTAGCCTATGGCTCTATTGCTATGCATGCTCCTGGAGCTACATTAACTGCAGCTTTTATGTTAGCAGTCGGTGTCGGCATTCAAAATTTTCCCGAAGGAACAGCTGTCAGTCTTCCTTTACGTCGTGAAGGCTTTAGTCGCAATAAATCATTTGTTTTTGGTATGCTTAGTGGTATAGTTGAACCTATTGCAGGCCTAATCGGTTGTATTTTAGTTATGTATGTTCAAAATATTTTACCATTTTTCTTAAGTTTTGCAGCAGGGGCTATGATTTATGTAGCTGTTAGTGAACTTATTCCTGAAAGTCAAAATAATAAACATAAAAATTTAATTAGTTTATTTACAATTCTTGGTTTTGTTATTATGATGATGCTTGATGTAGCTTTTAGTTAAATTATGTAGAAATTATTTTAATTCTAATTGTCTAAAGCTTGCAAATAAGTTAAAATATAAATAGGGTGGACAAAATGAATAATAAAGGATTTACAATAATTGAACTTTTAGCCACGATAGTTATTCTTGCATTAATTATGACAATAGCTATTCCTAGTATCTCCGGTATTACAGATGCAATTAATCGAAGTCAACGTCAAAATATTATTCAAAGAATTGAAATAGCAGCTTCTAAGTACGCTAATGATACTGGTGAAACATTATTTTTTGTTGATAAATTAATAACTGAAGGATACATAACAAGTGATGATGAAGAAGGTTTTATAAATGATCCAGTCAATAATAAACATCTTAATTGTTATTTAATAAGAATTAATAAGAAAAATAGAAATTATAAGGCTAAATTTTTGGATGATAAAGATTATGAAGTAGATAATGTCTGTGATCCATCAGTTTTAAATGACATAAATGCTGAATTAAATATTGTTGTTTTAAATGATGGTAATAAAGTAGATGATATTACGAAATGGCTTACTGGCAATCAATTAACTTTAAGAGTAGTTAGTAATACTGTAATAATAGACTGTCTCAATAATAATTGTAATTGGACTAGTTCTAATGGTTTAAATGAATTAGGAGTCGATAATATTGAAATAAATTTAAATAATATAAATAGTTTAGCAGAAAATCGTTATACGTTTCAAATGACTAAACTTTTAAATGATGATAATACTATTAAAAGATATTCTGCCAGTATTAATTTAAAAATTGATAATGAAGCTCCAATAATTTATGAAAATGAAATTAAAATAAGTGATCCCTTTATTTATACTCCTGAAAAATCTGTTACAATAGTAGCCAGTGATGGCAAAGGTTCGGGAATAAGCGGTTATTATTTAGAAAAAGAAAATATAAGAACTTGCAATAATGTTGAATTAGAATATCAAGAAAGTAATGTTTTTAATAATATAACCGAAAATGGCAAATACTTAGTTTGTGTTAAAGATAATGTTGGTAATATTTCTTCATCAACTATAAATATCAATTATATAAAATCTTAATATAAATAGTATTGTAAAATAACAAGCTTTATAATTGACAATAACCCATAATTATTGTAAGATTATTCTAGAGGACAAGAGGTGAAAGTTTTGGATGAAAACTTTTAAAGAAAAAAAAGGATTTACCTTGATTGAACTTTTAGCAGTTATAGTAGTATTAGCTATTGTCATGGTTTTAGCTGTAACTACCGTATTACCACTTTTAAGTAGTTCAAGAAAACAAGCTTTTATTTTAGAGGCTAATAATGCTAAAGAAACTACATCTCAAATTATGAGTTTAATAGCAATTGATGTTACTGAAGATTTAAATTTAAGTACTGGTAATGATTATCAAGCTAGTGCTGATGGTACTAAAAAATGTTTTACATTAAAAAAATTAGCAGAAACTCAATTGTATAAAAAAGATGCTAAATATTTTGATGGTCCTAATCCAGAATATGCTGGTAAAATAGTAGTAACAACTGAAGGGGAAACCAACCGTTATACTTATACAATTTACATGCGTAATAAAAGTTTATATATAAATGGCGCTAAAGGTACCGTAGTAGAAACTGATGTTAACAGTTATGCTCAAGAATCAGACATCAGCGGTATTGAATTTAATTGTAAACCATCAGATGTTGGTATATCAGGTTAGAGTGATATTATGAAAGATATTAAGGGATTTACATTAATTGAGTTATTAGCAGTTATAGTAGTATTAGCTATTGTTATGCTTTTAGCTGTGACTACTGTGTTACCAATGATGTCTGAATCAAGAGAAAGAGCTTTTCGAGTTGAAGCTACCAATGCTGTTAAATTTGCTGAAGATGCTTATAGACTACATGATTTAGATGCTATAAAATTAAATGATGATGTCAAAAAAAGTTGTATAAGTAGTGATCAAAAACATATGTGTTTTACAATAGATGAATTAATAGATTTACAATTATATCAAGTTGATAAAGGTATATTTGAAGGTCGAGTAGATATCGATATAACCTCTAATAAACCAAATTTTACTTTATATTTTAAGAAAAATGATGAATTTAGAATAGTTGGCGAACAATTTAATACTTATGTTGATAATGGTACATTAAATAATGCTGATTGGGTTGATACCTATAATTCATGTAGTTGTAGTTAAAAAAGTTAAGACTAAAAATAGTCTTTTTTAATGTCTAAAATACATTAAAGATATTGATAAATAAATAATTATTGATTATAATTAAAGCAAGATATACATAGTAAGAAGTATATATAAGTAGGAAAGGAAAAGAAAAAAGATGAAAGCCAAACTAAAATATTTTAGTTTGTTAATACCAATGGTATTAACAAACTAAAATATTTTAGTTTGTTAATACCATTGGTATTAACAAATATCTTACCAAGATTAATAATTGGAGAAAGAG
>CANQTA010000071.1 GCA_947626655.1 uncultured Bacilli bacterium | reverse complement strand
AATCAATCACTTAAACAATTATTATCTCTTGGTCTTACATCTAATGAATTAATTGATTTAATTAATCAGAATGCCAATAATTTATCTGTTTAATTTTTGACTTTCTTTGGGGTAAGGGGAAGTCTGCCCTTTTTTAACTATTTTTAAAATAAATTTTGTTTTTTTCTTTTCAGACTACTCTCCTTCATAAGCTTTCTTAACTATCTTTAAGACATCATCTTCCGTAAGATTTTTATAAACTCCTAATTTTTTACCAGTCATAGCTCTTTTAACTAATAAATTTAAATCTTGCTCTAAAACACCAAGCTCTTTTAAGTTATTAGGAACTTTTAATTGTTTAAAGGTTGCTTTTATTTTTAAAATAGTATCACTAGCAGTTTTCACTGAAGAACCATAGACAGATTTTCCAAATTTAATCATTCTTGCTTCATTAATATCTTTTATAAAATCTAACCAAGCTAAGAAGATAATAGCAACGACTAAACCATGTGGTAAATTATATTGTAAACAAAATTCATGGGCAATAATATGGGCAACCCATTCTCCATTATAACTTTTATCGAAATTAAAGAATTTATTTTGAGCCAGAGTACTTAACCATAATAGATGGCTATTATCTACAGTATTAGTTTCTAATTTAGCAAATTCTTGTACCATATCTTTAGCTAATAATTCTAAGTAAGCATCAGATGCATTAACTTCGTTAGTTATTTCCATATAAGTTTCTAAAACATGACTAAACATATCACTCATTCCAATTAATAAATAATTATTGGGGACAGTATCTAACACTTCGGCATCTAAAATAGCAAACTTAGGAAACATATATTTACTATCAAAACCTCGTTTTTTAGGAATATCTAAATTCGTAATAACGGCACCATTAGTCATTTCACTACCAGAACCATATAAAGTAATAATAACTCCAAGAGGAATACTGCCTTTAATATTTTGGGGATTACAAATTAGGGACCAAATATCAGTATCATGATAAAGAGCAACTCCGATTGTTTTAGCAGTATCTATAACTGAAGCACCACCAATAGCTAAAATAAAATCAATTGATTTTTCTTGACATATTTTAACGCCTTCATATACTGGACCTAAATTGGGATTAGGAACTATTCCGGTTAAAACTTCATAATTTATGCCCTTATTTTTTAAATCAGTTAATATTTCATCCACCAAATGATTTTTAACTAAGCTAGTTGAGGCTACAACTAAAATATTTTTAGTTTTAGTATATTCTAAAACTTTTTGACCTACTTCATTGATTCTTTTTTTACCAAAGATTATTTCAGTGGGATTATAATAATTAAAACTCTTCATTAATACCTCCTTAATTTAGCCTTGATAGGTTTTTCACTTTCTTGAATTTCTAATTCACCATTTCCTAACATTTCTTTAACATCAGCAATTTTTTGAACCATTTCTTGTAACTCTCGTGGTTCTAAAGAAGCTTTTTGATCACTACCCCAAATATCTTTACTAACCGTAATATGTCTTTCGATGATCGCTGCTCCTAAGGCTGTGGCAATTAAAGTTGGTAAAATACCTTCTTCATGACCAGAATAACCAATCGGAATTTCTGGATATTTTGCTTGTAAAGTCTTAATTTTATTTAAGTTCATATCTTTTATATCAGTAGGATAGGTACTAACACAAGATAATATTGCCAATTGATCTTTATTAAAATAAGAAACAGCTTGGTCAATTTCCGAAGCATTGGACATCCCAACAGATATAATAACTGGTTTATTTGTAGCTCTAACCTTAGCTAATAATTTAGTATCTGTTAATGAAGCACTGGCAATTTTATAACAACTAGGATTTAATTTTTCTAAGAAATCAACTGAATTAGAATCCCAAGGACTAGCAAATATATCAATCCCTTTTTCTTTGGCATAATTAAATAATTCTTGATATTCGGCAAAATTAAATTCTAAACCTCTTTTTAAATCACCATTAGTATTGCCAAAAACACTTTTTCTTTCTTTACTTAATTCTTCTTTAGTATATACAACATCAATATCCCGCTTTTGAAATTTAACAGCATCGCATTTAGCAGCCACAGCAATATCGATTAACATTTTGGCTAAAGCTATACTACCATTATGATTAATACCTATTTCAGCAATGACATAGGGCTTAGTAAAATTTTTTATTTCCCGATTATTTATTTTCATTTTTATCCTTCTTTCTTACTCTTTTAAAATCATTTATCATATTATCATTTATATTTATATGGGGAAACCACGTATTTAAAACTTCTAAAATTGCTGTTAACTCTTCTTCATTATCGGTCATATGAAAGACAATATCAAAAAAATAATTATTGACTAAAGTAGCATATTTTTCTCTTATTAATTTTTTTAAATTTTCAATTTGAACAATAACATCTTTTTTCTTTAAAGCGTTAAATTTAATTTCCATATCCGGTATCTCAATTACAATTATGACAATTTTATGACTAGCAGTAGTTAACATCGAATTTATTTTTTGATCAATTTTCCATTTAGCAATTCCATCACGTTCATAAATATCTCGAACAAAACTTTCATATTCATTTTCTAAATCTACTTCATAAGCCACTAATACATTACCAATTGTATCAATGTCTTCAAATATCTCATTAGCATAATCGCTAACCGTATTCCACAATATCCCTATAAAACGCATCCATAACCTCCCACTTTTGAAAAAAAGTGTTTAAAAAACCATCATGCTTTTAAACACTCTTTTATTATTTCAATATACGATATAGTAAATATTTCCATACTTACCAACTCCGATGTCAATTATTGTAGTATAATGTTATTTTTTTGTCAATAATTTTTCAAGTTATTTATCTCATCTATCATAATACTTGTATTATTTTTAACTTATGATAAAATTATAAGTGGTTTTGTGATAATTAAAGTTGTAATGGTGATGCTTTACCTGACAATCTATGTTCATTAAAACATAAATGGCAAAAAAGCAAATTGCGAAAAAAATTTCGCCAAAAAAATTACCAAATCTCCATAATTCTGGTAATTTTTTTATTTTTTTTATAAATTTATTCTTATTAACAACCAAATTAAATATTTATAATAATTATTTATGATTTATTAAATTCTCTAATTCTTTTTTTGGCATAACTAGTATAAGCCATTTCTTCCCACTCTTTTCTTGGACCATAAGATAAATCATCTTTAATAATTCTAACCCGATCTTTATTTTTTAAAACATAATTAAGCGGTACCATTTCATTATTTACAGAAGCTGCAACCATTGTATTTCCTAAATCCGTATGAATTTTATAAGCAAAATCAATAACTGTAGAACCTTTAGGAAACTCTAAAATATCCCCCTTAGTTGTATAAACATAAATCTTATCAGCAAATAATTCCGATTTAACTTGTTTAACAAAATCTTGATTATCAGCAAATACTCTGTTTATTTCAATTAATGATTGAAAAAATTGATATTTACTTTTTAATTCTTCTTGCATAACATCTCGAACATTCTCTTTATGTAAAGAAAAATAAGCAATTAAACCATAAGAAGCCACTAAATCCATATTAAAAGTTCTAATTTGCGTTTGAACTAATCGGTCGCTAGGACCAAACACAGTAGTATGTAAACTTTGATACATATTAGTTTTAGGATTACAAATATAATCTTTAAATTTATCATTTATGGGATGATATAAACTATGAACATAACCTAAAACTCTATAACACTCATCCACTTCATTTAACATTATCTTTATAGCTAATAAATCATGAATATCAGCAATTTTATCACCTAAACTTAATCTTTTATAGATACCATAAATATTTTTTGTTCTAATTTTAATTTCATAAGGAATATCATTATCATTAAGTATGCTTTTAATCTTAATAAGCATCTCTTCTAAACATTTTTTACTAGCTTGTTCAATATTCATTTTTCTTTCCGCTATTCTTTTATACATATCAGGTTTAATATAGCGAAGAGCTAAATCTTCTAATTCACTTTTTATTCGATAAGCCCCAAGATAATATGCTAAAGGTACAAATATTTCCATTGTTTCTAATGCATTTTCTTTTTGTTTAAATTCACTTTTAAATTCTAGAGTTCGCATATTATGAAGACGATCAGCTAATTTAATAATAATTATTCTTACATCATCAGTAATACCAGTAATAATCTTTCTAGTATTAGCTAAATTTTGTTCTTCTTTGGTTGAAAAATTCATTTTGGAAAGTTTTGTTACGCCACAAACTAAATTAGCGACATTTTTATTAAATTGTTCGGCAATATCTTCTTTAGTAGTAGGAGTATCTTCTAAAGTATCATGTAATAATGCTGCACATAAAGTATCACGATCAGCATGCATTTCAGCTAAAATATAAGCAACTTGTAAAGGATGAGTTATGTAGGCATCACCACTTTGTCTAAATTGACCTCTATGTA
Source organism: uncultured Bacilli bacterium (assembly GCA_947626655.1). Taxonomy (GTDB): domain Bacteria; phylum Bacillota_I; class Bacilli_A; order RF39; family UBA660; genus SIG200. The sequence goes on along the minus strand of CANQTA010000071.1, from coordinate 393 downwards.
ATTCATCTGCATAATTATAAGCTTTTTTAACTAGTTCAACATCTTCTTTAGCATAATCTTTTAATAATTCTAATAATTTTTCAAAATTCATTTTATACTTCCCTTCAAAAAAACCAGCAACTTTTATTCAAGTCACTGGTAAAATTCCATATTAAAATCATTAATTAAATTATAAGCTTTAAAATTAGTTTGGAAATAATTATTCAATTTTTTCATATTCCAAATCCCTCTCATTAAAGATTATAATAAGATTACTACTTTTTAATCTGTTAGTCAAGCACTAATTTATAAAGATTATTCATATGGTAAAACTGTACGTTACTATTCACAGCCAAAATAAGAGATAAATAAAATCTCTTATTTTTTTAGTGTTGAAAACTAGCTACATTTTGT
>CANQTA010000070.1 GCA_947626655.1 uncultured Bacilli bacterium | reverse complement strand
TTAATTTGTCTCCTAGTTCTCAAAGAATTTACGCGCTTAAGCGCGTGGCCTGTTACCGGGGGTTTAACATAGTCAATTACATTTAAACATTTTAATTAACTAAGAATTTTTAAAAATCAACAATAGTTTAAGCATTCGATACACAATTGATACAATAATTTTGAATGCTTTTGCTGTAGAATTTAATTTTAAAAATTATACTATGAAAGTATTAAATTATACAAACTAAAAATCATCAGAAATCCTTTTACTTATAAGGAATAATGATGATTTTCTTTTGATTTAATTAAAGAAGTAAGATTATAATATAACCCTACTTTTTATTGGAATAGATTATTTATAAATTTTTTTAAACTGATTTTACTTTTTTGGTTCTTTGTAATATCCATTTCTACAAATTATTTTATCTGTCGCAGCAAGTACACCAGGTAATACAAATAGAATTAATATTACCGATGAAAATGTACCTTGCGAAATAGTTTCACATATCTTAGCAGCAATAGCAGATGCAAAACCTGCTACTACTAATGTAACAATTATTAATATTGATGAAGAACTAATTATGGTATGAATTGATTTGTTATAAGCATTAATTACCGAATCTTTAATTCCCATTGTTAATCTTGATTCACGATAATAAGAAGTATAAACAATGGCATAATCTATTGTTGCTCCCATTAATATTGCTTGAACTATCAATAAAGATATGAAATATACTGATCCTCCTGTAATGGAAATTGCACTCATAGTTAAATACACAGCAGTTTGAATAATAAGTACCAAAACAAACGGAATAATTAAGTCCTTAAATGTTATTGCGACAACAATAAATATAAATATCATTGTTAAAATTGTAATCTTATTTAATTCATTATTAAAAGTTTTATTCATTTCTACTGCCATAGGAGAATTACCAACAATGTATATATCATCATTATTTCCTATTTCATCCTGAATAGAATTAATAAATTTATAAGTATCTTCATCTTCAGCAGCATATTTTGTATTTAATACAACTCTTGAATATTTATCCGATACTATTAAATCTTTTGATTTATCAACTGTTTTTTTAGAATCAGTAATTGTTGTTCTTTTTTCAGAATTTATGAAATCATCAAATCTTGAATCAGTTAAAATATCAGAATTTAAATAATTGATAAATTCTTCAATTGTCATTTTCCATGAATCATCATATTCTTTATTGCTTCCATAATACATATATATTAAATCCACAAGATTTTTATCTAAATTATCACTTAATGTATCTAATGATGTAAATGCTTCCGTAGATGTATATTTTATACTATTTAAAGATTTATTCATTATATCATTAATAGTTGTTAATTTTTCTTTTTTTACATCATCAAATTTTGCTGAATAATCTTTGTTATTCATTACATCTTTAACAATAAATTGAACATAATTATATAATGAAATATCTTGATTTGATTTTATATATTTAGAATTATATAAACTAAACAATAAACTCATAGTATTATTATCTATATTAAGTAATGAACTTAAACTAGAAGATGTGTATTTTGTATCATTCAATGTTGATGTCATTGCTTCTTTAACTAAAGATAGTTCACCAATCTCTGAATTAGATATTTTACCCTTTAATAACTCGTTATCTTTATTATTTAATATTAAATTTGTAAGTTCTAATGGTGTCATCTCTGTTGTTTCATTATAATAATCGTATATGCCAAATATTTGTTTTGTTTTCTCTACTCCTATTCCTAATATGTTACTAATTTCTTGGTAAGAAAGATGATTTTTACGATTTATAATTACTTGATATGCTAATGACAATTGATTTGCTGGTAAGTTTGTTAATTTTTCTTGTATTAACGGATTATCTTTATTTTGGTATAGGAAGATGATTAATTCTTCAAGAGATATATTATTATTTTTTCCATTATTTTTTTCACCATAAACAACACTTGTCATAATAGGATCTATTGTTAATGCTTCCGCTAGTTCTTTACTGGTATATCTAGTATCAAAATGATTTACAACATAATTTGCTTTTTGTAAAGTTTCATAATCTTTTGGAGCTTCTACTTTTAATTGTTCTACTAATTCATTATTTTCTAAGATTGTAGTAATCCACTCTTGAGGAGTTTTTGTAGTATTTAGAAGAATACCTTGGCTATTTAATAACTCTATTGTTTTTGCATCTAAAGTTGATTGGAAAAAAATCGGAGATAAAATAGATGTTTGATAATATAATTTTAATTGACCAATACTGTTCAATTCTTTCTTCATCTCGTCTAAATACATACTATATTCTGGAGTATCTGCCATTCCTAATGCTTCTTCGGCAAATTCTACTAATGTAAGAGTGTCATTTGTTGTATATCCTGTATAGAGTGTATATAAAAGATTTATGGTATCTTCATCTACTGGCATATTTAATTCTTGTAGTGTTTTTTTCATTTCTATACTTGTTTTTTCTTCTTCTACTTCATCATTACTCAATTTTAATAATAATGGAAGTAGTTCTTTTTCTTTATTACTAAAATTAGATGAAAATTCAGGATTATTTGCTAAGGTTGTGGCAAACGTTGCAAATTCATTTAAAGTTAATTTGGTACTACTATCTATTGTTGTTCGATAAAATAAGAATAATTGCGGGGTTAAATCTTTATCTATTCCAAAAATACTAGAAAGTTCACTTGCATCCATCTTCTTATTTATATTATTTACATCAGTGAATTTTTGCAATTGTTTTAATTTTGAAATAGTTGCTTTATCTAAACTTGATGAATACTCTTTGTCATTTGCTACATCATTAAGCATAAAATTAACAAATTCTTTTATAGTCATTTTAGTTTCAACATTTTTACTATTATAATAAATCAAGATTTTTTCGGCATCATCTTCATTCATTCCTAAAATATCAGCAATTTCTTTTGTACTTCTCTTTTTGTTAATTAAAGATGGTGATGTAAAATTTTCTAGTATTTCTAAATTATCTTTAGTATCTTGATCTATCGAATCACTAAAATTATCATTAGTATAAATGTCTGATTTAATAAAGGAAATAAATTCATTTAATGTCATTTTATTATTAGCATCTTTATTATAATAATTGTAATAAATAAGTTTTATTAGATACTCTTCTACTTGGGTATCTTGACCTAAATCTTCAAACTTTTTATTTAATTCATTGTATGCCAATTTTTCATTAATAGTATTTGAATAACATAATGTTTGATCTATGTTTTCATCTTGCTCTAGTTTTTTACAATAATCTGTTATTAATTCTTCATATTTATTGTTATATACTATAGCAATTTGATTTGTTGCTGGAAAAACCTTTCCTACTTTATCTTGTTCCGAACCTGTATAAAGTATCCCAATATTTCCTTTTAGAAAATAAGCCGCAACAAATAATATAACTATTAAAACCCCTTGGACATATCTAGTCTTGTATATAAATTTTCCTAATCCTGTTAAATTAAATTTAGGTGATTTCTTTTGCGTTTTAGCAATCAAATTATCAAAGATTAAAAGTAATGCTGGTAAACAAAAGAAAATACTAATTAAACTTAATAATACACCTTTGGCTAAAACAAATCCTAAATCTTTACCAATGGTAAAACTCATAAATACAAGAGCAACTAAACCTACAATTGTTGTAACTGAACTACTGGATATGGCTTTAAAAGAATGATATAGGGCTTCTTTCATAGCATCTATTTTATTACTATGAGTTAATTTTTCTTGCTTATATCGATTAGATAACATAATTGAATAGTCCATAGATAAAGCGAGTTGTAATATAGCAACAATTGAATTTGTAATAGAGGATACACTATCAAACATAATATTCGTGCCTTTATTAATAAATACAGCTATTCCTATAGAAATCAAGTATAGCCATGGTTCAACATAAGAATCACTTAATATTATTAAAATAATCATTGCACAAGCTATTGCTAAAATTACAATCCATAATTGTAATATTGGTTTATTTTCATCATATATAGAACCACTCATTCCTGCTGTTCTAAAATTATCTTTAACATAATTATAAACATTCGTGGCAGTTTCAGAATGGTCGTAATCATCTATATTCAGAACATATAAAGTGTATTTGTCTTTATTATATTCTTCTGTATTTTCATAATCAACGGAACTTACACCATCAATACTTTGCAATTTTTTTAAAGTATCTTCCTTTTCACTATCTGACAAACCTTTAAACATGACATTAAGTACCGAAGAATCTTGTTCAGCAAATTCTTCATCCATAATATCTTTACCGATTTTCGTTTCGCTTGTTTTAGGGAGATATTTCATAATATCATCATTTATGTTTACCTTATTAGATAAATATAAACTAAATATTGCTGCTATTATAAAAATTGCTAAAAAGACATATCGTCCTTTTACAATAAAATCTGTTATTTTCCTCATATTTTTTCCTCCATCTATATAGTTTATCGCTAATATTAATTTAAGCACACAACAATTTATAAAAATCTGTTTATTATCCAACACAAATAATAATATGTTTGTATGTTTATAAAACTTTTTGTTTGATATTTATTTTTTGTTGGATATATTATATAATAAACCTGAGGCGATTTTATGAAAGAAAAAATTGATTTAAGAATTGTTAAAACTAATAAGGTTCTGTTTAATGCATTAATTACGCTTATGGAACAAAAAGATTTTGAAAAAATAAAAATTTCCGATATATGTGAAGTAGCTTTAATTAATCGCTCAACATTTTATGCACACTACGAAGACAAATATGATCTTTTATTAGCAATGATTGATAATCTAAAGCAAAATTTAGAAAATGAATTAAAACAAAATAAAGAAGAAAATATTTCTAAAAATTACTTTATAGAATTTTTAAAAATATTAATTAATCATGTTGATGAGAAGAGAACAACTTATAATTCTATATTAAAAAATGATAAAAATGGAATTTTAATAGATTTTCTAATTGACGTTAGTAATAGAGATTTAATTAGTAGATTAAAAAATAATAATATAATTAAATCTAATATTCCACTAGATATAATTACAAAATTTTATTTAGGTGGTATAGTATCCATAGGTATTGATTGGATAAAAAATAAAGATAAATATACAAAAGAAGAATTAATATCATACTTTGATAAATTAATTCCTGATAAAATTTAACCAACTAATTAAAAATGTTCAAGGTAACAAAATC
>CANQTA010000069.1 GCA_947626655.1 uncultured Bacilli bacterium | reverse complement strand
CAAAGCTTGCCTTTGTTTCTTACTAACTCATTTGCGTAGCAAATGCAAAATGGGACATTTTAAAAAAATCTTAACATATCTTCACCCAAATTATTTATTTCTTATATTTGCAGGACCATACACATTAGTAAAATCATATTGATAATTTTCATACATTTGCTTAAGGGCTTCAAACGACATTTCTTTATATGTTTTATCAGTTACTTCCCAAGTTTTTAAAGAACGATTATACCGAGCAAGTTCCACATCATAATATGGTTGCATCTCTGTTATATCCCCACAAGAATTTGTATTTAATGGTCTAACACATTGATTATACTCAATTGCTTTAGAATGCTCTTCAACTACTGTACCAATAGATTCATAAATAAATCCAGGATTATTTCTATTTCTTGTCCAAGTTCTTAACACTGGTTTAGTAGATAATTTTGGTAATTCAACCCCATTATAACGAGGATCAAGATTTGGAGCCCCATAATATACAAGTTGATTTATTATATTTACATTTGGAGAAACATTTTCAATATAATCAAGATAATCTTTATACTTCAAAGCAAAACCATCATTATCAAATACCGCTTGTGATTTATGAGCTTCTAACATAGCTTTATCTTTGTCCATATTATTAATAATTTTACCTGAAGTATTCTCCACCACTACTTCACCATCAGCCAAAACATAAGCCTCCAAAAATTCTTGTCTTCTAGTTCCTTCTTTTAAATCAACTACCTCAGAAACCACTACTGTAACTATTTTGCCATTTTCACTAACTTGTAAAGAATAATTTCTATTAGTATCATAAACCAAATCTAATATTTTTGAACGAAAACCAGGATTATTTTTTAAAGCATCATCTATATTTGCATTCCCAATAATATTATTTATTTTTTCATCAATATTCATCTAAATCATCTCTCTAATTTAATAGTACCATAAAGTTAAAATTTTAAAAACTAATATTTTTCCAAGATGTCTAAAGTTTGTAAATTAAAAGTACTTTTTAAAAAACAAAATTATTTTTAACTATATTAAATAACATTACCTCATATACTTTTAATAGAATACATGCTATAATTTTAAAGACAATATTGGAGGTAAACATGAAGAACAAAAAAGATACTATAGATTTTCTAGATAATAAAACTAATAAAAAGAAGAAAAAAGAAATGAATTATGAAAAGATATTAAACATTTTATCAACAATCGGTTTTTTCTTAATTCCCACAACTATTTCAGCCTTAATTATTTCTTCTCACAGCAATTTACTAATAAATACATATTTGCGATTAACTGCCATCATATTATTATTTTTATCAGTAACAATAATAATTACCAAATTAATTGAATTACTAATAACTGGTAATTGGCATCATTTATTTAAAGAAAATAAAAAAGTTAAAATAACATTTCTTATATTAATAGTTTTATACAACATATGTGCTTGTAGCTGTTTAATAATTTTTTATGGCCCTAATAAATCATTTCGCGATTGGTTAGTTACTACCGCCATGGCTACTAAAAATCATCAATATTATTGTCAATGGTTCTATAGCGAAGATGAAATAAACGAAGTATTTAATAACAATTTTATTACAGAAGTAGTTGAAGAAACAAATAAAGATTTAATTGAATTTAATAAAGAAGAAGAAGCTAAAAATGAATATGATAAAGCTATTTTTGACCATGAAGATGATGCAATATACAAAATGATCAGATTCCAAGTAAATGGCTGTGATGCTTATTTAGCTGTTATATATGATCCTTCTAAAATTAAAGTTGCTACATCCAAAAATATAGGTAAAAGCGGAGAGTATGTTGTTAAAATGGCCCAAAGAGAAAATGCTTTAGTAGCTATCAACGGTGGTGGATTTTACGATCCTAATTATAGTAGTGCTGGCGGCTACCCAATCGGAGTTACAATTAAAAATAAAGAAATCATAACTAATAATGAATATGGCACTTATCACAATGGTGGTTTAGTTGGTTTCACAGATGATAATAAACTAGTCTTAGTAAAAAATGCAACTGCCCCTAAAGCTTTAGAAATGAATGTTAGAGATGCTGTATCTTATGGACCATTTTTAATTGTTAATGGTAAAGCATCATATACTAGAGGCAATGGTGGGATGGGATATGCTGCCAGAACTGCAATTGGTCAAAGAAGTGATGGAATTGTTTTACTTTTAGTAGTAGATAGTAATGAAACCAGAACTAAAGGGGCTAGCATCGTCGATTTAACAGAAATCATGCAAAATTATGGTGCTATAAATGCATCTGCTTTAGACGGAGGCACATCAAGTGTTATGGTCGAAAATGGCAAATTAATTAGTGATCCAATTGATTCAACATTTACACATAAAACAAGACCAATACCAACCGCTTTTATTGTAACAAAATAAAGTAGTCAAAAAACTACTTTTTATTTTACAATTATTTAAATAAATAACTCTTAAACAATATCTGAAGTAGATAAAGCATTTAATTCTAAATCTGCAAAATCCTTTTTTAAATATAATGGATAAGCCGCTGCACCAATCATTGCAGCATTATCTGTACAATAAATAAATTCCGGTAAATTTAATTCTGCATCATATTTCTGACACAAAGTATATATTTCACCACGCAAATATTTATTAGCAGAAACTCCACCAGCAATAACAACATTTTTAATATTAGTTTTTTTAAGCGCTAATTCCAATTTTCTTTTCAATTCATCTACTGCAGCTGTTTGAAAAGAGCAAGCTAAATCTGCTTTATTTATTTCATTTCCTTTTTGACGTTCATTATTCACTAAATTAATAACTGCACTTTTTAGACCACTATAACTAAAATTATAAGATCCATCATTTGCTACTAAAGGTAACTTATACGAATTTTGCCCTTCTCTAGCTAATTTTTCAATATTTGGCCCCCCAGGATATTTAAGACCAATAACTCTCGCTACTTTATCAAAAGCTTCACCAATCGCATCATCTTGTGTTTCACCTAACAATTCGAATTTATAATCACCAGTCATTTTTATAAGTTCCGTATGTCCCCCACTAATTACTAAAGCTAATGTTGGAAATTTTAATTTATTATCTATTTTATTAGCATAAATATGTCCTATTAAATGATTTACTTTAATAAGTGGCTTATGATAAACATATGATAAAACTTTAGCAAATTCAATTCCTACCAATAAAGAACCTAACAAACCAGGAGAATACGTTACTGCTATTGCATCTACATCTTCCACTCCCATATGAGCTTTATTTAATGTTTCTTCTAAAACCATTGTAATATTTTCCGTGTGCATTCTTGAAGCAATTTCTGGGACAACTCCACCAAATTCTGCATGAGTATCCATTTGAGTTAAAATTGTTAAAGCAACAACTTCACAACCATTTTTCACAATTGCAATACTGGTTTCATCACAGGAAGTTTCAACACTTAAAATATACACATCTTTCATCTATATCACCTTTTTCATCACATATGCATCTGCATTTTCATAATAATTTTTGCGAACATTTATTACATCAAACATAAATTTTCTATATAAACTTAAGGCAGCAACATTGTTTGTTGATACTTCTAAAAATATTATATCACCACTTTTTGTAAAATTACTAATAAAATATGTTAATAAATTAATTGCAATTCCCTTATGACGCCATTTTTCAGAAATAACTATTAATTCTAATTCATAAGAATCCACATTTTTAAAAACTATTAAAACACCATTTACAATATTTTCATTAGTATTTACAAGTATTATATATTTCTCATCATTAATATATTTTTCAACACTATAAGTATCCTTAAAATTTTTTATTATTAAAATACCTAGATTATTTATTGCATCAATATCTGCAATATTTGCTTTTCTAATCATTTTTCAACATCTAATTTTTTTACATAAATAGGATTAACTCTATGAGGATTTACTGATTCTTTTTTTAAAGTATAATTAATAATTTTTATATAATTTAAAGGAATATCATGAATAATATCGTAATTTTCTTTATACTCATCAAATTCTTTATTGCTTAAATATTCATAATTACCTATTAAATTATATTCATTATCAAATATACCAATATAATGACCATTTTTATCACTTAAAGAAACAATTTTTTGCGATTTATCCGTGGAAATTGCAATACATTCTAAAGAAGTAATCGTTCTAATAGGAATATCCATAGTATAAGCTAAAGTCTTGGCTATTGTGACTCCTAATCGCACCCCTGTAAAAGAACCAGGACCATTCACAACTATAATACTATCTATAGCATCATCATCTATTACATCTTTTATTATTGGCATAATTATACGACTATTTTCTTTTTCATTTTGTATTTCTTTTTTTCTAATAATTTTCCCATTTTTTTCTAAAATAATAACTACATCATTTAGATGGGTATCAATAAACAAATTCATTAATAGCTCCTATAAAACTGATTCGCATAAATCTTCATAAATTTTACCAATTGGATTAAATATCAAAATTCGAGAATCTTCATCAACTATTTTAAAAGTTATTTCTAATCGTTCATCAGGCAATTCTTCCTTTATTAAATCAGCCCATTCAATTATTGTAACTCCACCTTTATTATAATAATCTTTTATACCAATATTATCACCAACTTCATCCAAGCGATAAACATCCATATGATATAAAGGAAGCTCTCCATTAGGGTATTCTTTAATAATATTAAAAGTTGGGCTAGTTATATTTTCATCTATACCTAAAGCATTAGCAAAGCCTTTAACAAAAATGGTTTTTCCACTCCCTAATTCTCCATTTAAACAAATAACCATATTAGAAAATTTTTCACTTTCAATATTTTCAGCAACTCTTAAAGTATCATCAACAGATTTTGATACAAACTTTAAATTCATAATATCACCTTTAATAATTATAAATAAAAAGCACCTTTTATACAAGACCCTAGAATACAAATCAGCATAAATATTAAATAATTAAAAAAATTTAAGCAAAAAAAAAGAAGGCAACTACCTATTTTCGCATTCACTATCTTCGGCGTATTAGTGCTTAACTTCTCTGTTCGGGATGGGAAGAGGTGTATCCACTAAGCTATCGTCACCTACAAAGGATTTTGTCCTTTAAAAACTTGATAATGCGTCATCAAACAATTAATAAATTAAAAGTTAAATTGTCGAATTATTAGTACTAGTCAGCTCAACGTATCACTACGCTTCCACCTCTAGCCTATCAACCTTATAGTCTATAAGGATTCTTAATTCTCAAAGAATAGGAAAATTCATCTTGGAGGAGGCTTCCCGCTTAGATGCTTTCAGCGGTTATCCCGTCCATACATAGCTACTCTGCAC
>CANQTA010000068.1 GCA_947626655.1 uncultured Bacilli bacterium | reverse complement strand
TTCCTAATTTTTTAAAAAATTAATTAATTCTTTAATATTTAATTATTTTAAAAAGCCACTTTTCAGTGACTAATTTTGTCATGGGATACTAAAAAAAATTGTTTTTTTTAAGTTATTATTTAAATAAATAACATATTTACCTGTTTTCGGGAAGTTATTTGCAATTTCCAACATTTTCATTGACAAAAAATATAAAAATTATATATAATGTTAATGTCAATTAATAAATTGGCAATAAAAAAGCGGTGATTCCGACCATAACAGGAAACTAAAAAAGCGACGATTCCGGTCAAATTAACAGGAAACGAAAAAAGCGGTGATTCCAACCATATTAATAGGAAACGAAAAAAGAACTAGAGAATATTTCTAGTTTTATTTTGGGAAAATTTCATCTTTTTTAACTCATCTTTCTGCTTATTTGTAAGCCGATAAGATTCGCAAGCTTTTTGTATAGTTTTATTGTAAATCCAAGGATCTATTTGAACACGATTCTTTTTTAAAAATTTCAAAGTTTCATTATAATATTTAACTAAACAAATAGAAAGACACCAACTAATAGCCATTTTAACATAGTAATAATCACTTTTTATATTAAGTAAAATTGCTAAAACATTATCTAAATACTTTTCATTAATATAATAATTAAGTAAAATAACAACTCCAAAACGCAGATAATATTCATCTTGCATTTTCCAAAAATTATTTAAATATTTAAAAAACTCATCTTGATATTTTTTAATAAACTTTAATTCGCCACCAAAAATATCACAATTAGCCCAATTATCAATTTTTGAAAGATAATTAGTAATTAAATTAAGTTTTTCAGAATAAGAAGTGGAAGCATTAGCAATAACTAGTCCCTCTAACATAACACTTTCAAAACTTTCTTCCATATTGCCAAGATTGCTAATTATTTCTTCATAGGAGTATTCTTTTAATAATTGTTTGGCTATCTTTCTAATTATTGGTATTTTGATACCCAGTATTGGATATTTTGTTTTACAAATTTTAGCTTGAAAATCGCGATATTTTAAATCAACATTATCATTAAAAAGACATATAATATTCATAAGTTTACCACCAATTTTTATTATACATTAAAATTGTGTAAAAAGATAGTTTATGGTTGACAATTTATTTTTACAAATATTGACTTAAAATATCTTGCAAAATTGCCAAAAAGTGTATATAATATTGGCTGATAGAGGTGTAATTATGAATAGGGGTTTAGATTTAAAGATTAAAGAAAAATTAGCTGGAATAGCAATTATATTGGTAATTATAACATTTATTTTAATTATCAATTTATTTTATAAGTATGTAAATAATAATAATTTTCATATGTTACAAAGTATTAATAATTTAGCTTATAATACTAGTGATTTCGTTTATTTATCCGATTTACCATATATGGATTCATCTTTTGTTGAACCAGGCTATTATATAAGACTTGATAAAAGTGGTAGTAGTGGCTTACTTACTTTAAACGTCAAAGATAGTGAAGATAATGTGGCTCCGAAAGCTTTTATTAAAGGTATCTCCGCTTGGGCAACTAGTGAATTAGTTTATGATTTAAGAGGAACTAACTATGATAAATTTACATCTTATTTAGGTGTTAATGCTAGTGAAGTTAGTACTTATTACAATAGTGGTGTAACATTTTATATTTATACTTCCCTAGATGGTGAAAACTGGCAAGAAGCATTTAAGACTCCCATTTTAAAAGGCTGGGATCCTGCAGTTTATGCCGAAGTAAATATTAAAGAAGCTAATTATTTAAAATTAAGAGCTTATGAAAATGGCGATAGTTGGTATAGTCAATGGTATGATGATGCTTTATATGCTAATGCTAAATTAGTAAAAGATGGTTATGTTGAAAAAAATGAAGTCAATCAATTAGTTAAACCATTAAGTTACTATGATGAAATTTTAAAAAATAAAGATAATGGGGTAGTCGATAGTAATATTGATTATGATTTAATTTTATTAGAAAGAGAATTTGTTAGTCGGGTTGGTTATGATATTTTACAAGCTTATTTACAATATAGTAGTGAATATGAAACTATTATTAGATGGTTATTTGAAAATAAAAATGTTTTAGAAACTTATTTGTTGGGAGGAACTCCTGATGGTAATTATGGTACTAGTTTACAATTATTAAATAGTTTGTATCAAAAATATAATGCTGATTTAAATGATCCTGAATATAGTGATTTGTATTTAAAAATGATGATATCTTTGTCACTTACCCATTCCCAAAGTGTTGGCCTATGGGTTTCTGGAGCTCCTGAAGATCCTGATGATCCAAATGGTTCTAATGCCCTTGAACGTTATCAAATCTTTAAGACTTTACATAAAGATGGTTTATTAGATAATAATATTTATGAAGATCTTTCAGTAGAAGAAATGCGCTTTGTTATGAATAATATTATTGATGATGAAGAAATAAAATGGTTAAATGATTTAGTAAGAAAAGAAGGTAGTCGAGATCCTTATCATTATATAGTATATCGTTTTGGTTATGATTATAGTAAACCTATGTATTATGATTTAAATAGAGTTAACGAATGGAATAATAAAGTAAGAAGTGATCAAAATAATAAATTTAAAACACCATATAATTTCTTAAATTATGATATAACTTATGGTAGTTCTAATCATCCAAAATTATGGATAGTATTTGAAGAAGGTTCAGTTTGTGGAGGTTTATCAAAAACTGGTTCTAATATCAATGGCTCTTTTGGTGTTCCTTCTACAGTAGTATCACAACCTGGTCATGCCGCTTATATTTATATGGCTAAAGATACTAATGGTAATAAAGTTTGGAATTTATATAATGATGTATCTGGTTGGGGACAATCTGGTAAAACTGAAAAATTATCGACAAGAATGCCTAATGGTTGGGGAACTGGTGATTATGTTGGTTCTTATCCTGCAAGTTATATTATTTTAGCTCAAGTTGCTTTATCTGATTATCAAAATTATGTTAAAAGCGAAGAAATATTAATGCAAGCCCCTTTATATACTAATGATTATCAAAAATTAGCTACTATTTATGAAGAAGCTTTAACTTATCAAAAAGTAAATTTTGATGCTTGGTTAGGTTTAGTCGAAAATACCATTAATAATCCTGCTAGTACGCAAAATGATTATTTAAAATTAATTGAAAGAATTACGACTGATTTACGTTATTATCCATTACCAATGCATGATTTAATCAGAATGATGGAAAATAAATTGACACCAGTTAATCATATTGCTTATCAAAATTATTTACAAACAGCCCTAAAAGCTGCTAGTGTAGCTACTGAAAATGATACTTTACAACCAAATGTTGCTAAACAAGTAGCTAATTACTTATTAAATAGTCATGATACAACTATTGCTACTTTCTCTTTTGATGGGGAAGATGCTAATACAATTAAATTAGCTGATCGTTATGAAGGTAATGATGTAAAATGGCAATATAGTATTGATAGTGCTGAATCATGGACTGATGTTAATAGTTTAAAGGCAACTTTAAATAATTCTGAAATTGCCACTATTTCTGATGAAGAAGATATATTAGTAAGAATAGTAGGAGCTTTAGAAGTTATATACAATATCGATATTACTAAATCGATGATATCTCCGAATGTCTATAATAATGATTTAGAAAATCGTATTATTGGGGTTGATAATACGATGGAATGGCGTTATGAAGATAGTGATATTTGGACAAAATTTAGTGAAGAAGAACCAAATTTAAAAGGTAATGTTAATGTTTATGTCAGAGTCGGTGCTAATGGAACTAAGTTACCAAGTGATGAAGTTTTATTTGAGTTTACTGATAATGGTGAAGAAGCAACTAGACATTATATTCCTCTTTCCAGAATGCATATTACTTCTGTTTCTTCTGAAGAACCAAACCATAATAATGGCGTAAATAATTTACTTGATGGTAACATTAATAATCATTGGCATACTTTATGGGATGGTAGTGATACTGCTAAATTTGTTACTATTGGCCTAGATCGTGGAGCTTATATTAAAGCAATCGATTATGTCCCAAGAAATGCTTCTTCAAATGGTAATATCCTAAAAATTAGAGTATCATTTAAAGATGAAGAGGGTAATTATCAAGTAGTTTATGAATCTACTGACGAAAATAAATGGGCTAATAATAATTTTACGAAGACAATTGAATTAGATCAACCTATTTATGCTACGGAAATTAAAATTGAAGGCATTGAAACTTATGGTAATTATATGTCAGCTACAGCCTTCCATTTATATGAAGATATGACTTTATTACCTTTACCAGCTTTAGATATAAAATATAGTCATACCTTATTAACTAATCAAGATGTAATAGCAACGGTTATTTTAGAAGATGATACTAAAGATATTAATGAAGAAATAACTATAACTAATGCTTTAGAAAGTGATTTAGAACCATATTCTCATGTATTTACCGAAAATGGTGAATATACATTTATGTTTGTTGATAAAAATGGTAATAGTGGTAGTATTACAGCTCGAGTTGATTGGATTGATAAAACCTTACCAACTGCTGAAATTCTTTATAGTACGATGCGTAAGACTAGTGAAGATGTCGTCGTTCAATTAGTAAATCCAAGTAAAGAAATTACTATTTTAAATAATAATGGTAGTGATACTTATACCTTTACCGAAAATGGTGAATTTACTTTTGAATATCAAGATAAATATGGTAACATTAACACAACTACTGCTAAAGTTACTTGGATAGATAAAAGTATTGTAACTCCTACCGAAGATAAAAAAGATACACCACAAGAAGAAGAAAATAATAATGCTAATGTTAATGATAATTCTAATGTGAACGATAACGAAGTAACTAATAATTCGTCTAATTCGTCAGTTGACAGTAGCAATTCTAATTCTACTCCTAATAATAAAACTAATAATAACAGTAGTAATAATAATCAAAGTAATAGTAATGATGAATCTAATAATAAAGTAACTAATGATTCAACTATTACAGATAAAAATGATAATGATATTAATAATAATGATGATGGTAATGATAATATTGAAAATAATAACCAAACTAATTCTGATTTAAATAATAATTATAATGAACAAACTGAAGGAGTTTCTCTAAAAACAATTATTTTAATTATAGTTGGCTCTTTAGCAGTTGTTACTGGTGGTATAGCTCTTTATCTTCATGTTAAAAGTAAGAAAGATGTAGATTATTTTAATTATTAAAATTACTTCACCATAGAAATTTTAAAAACAATTTAATTATTTAGAAGGTATAGAAATATACTTTCTTTTTAATTGTAAAGATGAAATTAAAATATTGATTTATAAAAAAATAATGATTATAATTAAAACAAGATATGCATAATAAAAGTATATAAAAGAAAGAAGAATGATAAATGAAAGCCAAACTAAAATATTTTAGTTTGTTGATACTATTAGTATCAACAA
>CANQTA010000067.1 GCA_947626655.1 uncultured Bacilli bacterium | reverse complement strand
AGTGACTAATTTTCTCATGGAATACTAAAAAAAATTGTTTTTTTTAAGTTATTATTTAAATAAATAACATATTTTTTCTTATTTAAACATTGCAAAAATAGCAAAATATGTTAAAATAATTGCTAATCGAGGTTTATATGACTAAAAGAGAAATTATTAACCAAATTAATGAGTTATACAATACTTTAAAAAATTTAGAAATAAATTCTCAAAATAACTTTATTATGCAAGCCAAAATTATCGATATTTACCGCCAATATTTACAATTATTAGTTCAAATTCAAAATCCTATTCCGCACCTCGAAGATAATTATCAACTTCAAAATGGTAATTGCTATTTTTATGCTTTAGCATTGCCTATTCCTAGTTATTTTAAAAAAATATATCAAAAAACGGCTTCAGCTTTTACCTTAAATGTCGGTGAATTAAGTAATACTTTTAATTATTATCCCTTTAATAGTAAGGATGTCTTAGAATATTTATATGCTGATTTAGAATATTTAAAAATCAAATATTATGCTAGTAATATCAAAGATAATCCCCAACATAATGGTTATAAAATAGCTTTATTTGTCGATGAATATGAGCCTGATTATCATTTTATGCGGCAAAATATTGATGGCACTTGGAGTCAAAAATATGGTTATAATGGCTCTATTTTAATAACACCTCATGTTAATGATTTCCTTTTAGATAGTCCTCATTATGAATATGTTAAAACTTTAGAAATAGTTAAACCCACTATTAGAAGGTAAATGACAAAAATTGACAAAATTTGCTTTTAATTTATGTTATTCTATAAATAAGGTGAGAATATGAAGGTAAAAGTAATAGATGAAGAGTGTGAAAAAGATTTAGAAAATAGTATTAACACTTTTTTAGAAAAAGATATTGATTTAATAGATATTAAATATCAAGTTGCTATTGCAATGAACGGTGAAGAACAATTATATTGTTTTAGTGCCATGATAATTTATCATTAAAAAAACTCGCTAAAGCAAGTTTATAACATATACATATTTGAATTGCTAGTATCTAAGTCTTCTGTTGACAAAATATTATTAGCATTTTCTAATTTGGATAAACGATAATCCATTCGATTTAATTGTCTTTCTATTTTAGCAATGCGACTTTCTATATCACTTCCCATTTGTTGTGTGTTATAATTATTAGGCATAGCACCCCCATAGAAATAGTTATTAGCAGTTTGATAAGGACCATTTTGTCCTCCTTGGGGTAGTGGTTGTTGATTCATCATATTAGGAATATAGGATTGATATGAACTTTCGGCAAAAAATGAGTTTCTATTTTTTCTCATAAAGGACCTCCTAATTCATTATATGATAAAAATTTAAAGGAAGTGTTTTTATGCGCATGCGAAATCCCAAAGATAAAGATGAAGTTATTCAAAATTGCCCTTTTTTAATAACTGATACAATTGATTTTCCCAATAATAATCCCCTTCATATTGAAATTGGCATGGGTAAAGGTAATTTTATTTTAAATATGGCTCTAAATAATCCCCAAATTAATTTCATTGGTATTGAAAAATATAGCAGTGTCGGAAGTATTGCGATTAAAAAAATTATGCCTTATAATTTACCTAATTTAAAAATTATTATTGGTGATATCAAAGATAAAGAAGAATTACTTAAAAATAAATTTGATGTTATTTATTTAAATTTTTCTGATCCTTGGCCTAAGAAAAGACATGCTAAAAGGCGTTTAACATCACCATCTTTTTTAGAACTTTATGACCATTTATTTAAATCTAAAAAAGAAATTATTCAAAAAACAGATAATGATGCTTTATTTGCTTATTCTTTAGAAACTTTGCAAAATCACGGTTATCAAATATGTGAATTAAGTTATGATTTACACAGCACCAATATTCCTAATATTTTAACTGAGTATGAAGAAAAATTTAGTAAAGAGGGAATTAAAATAAAATATTTGCGCGCTAAGAAATAAACTGTTATAATTATAAATGTATAAATAAGGAGTAAGAATGAAAAAGAAAAGTTTTCTTTTAATATTAATAATAATTATATTAACTGGTTGTACTAATATAAATAATTTAACTTATCAAGATATTATTAATGAAGTCTTACCAGTTACTAAAAATACCAATACACATCGTAATGGTTATAGTTTTTATGTTCCTAAAGGTTTGCAAGTAAATGATGCTGGTAGTAGGTATGTAACTTTAAATAATGATCATTTTAATTATTATTTATATGTAGATTTTCTTAGTTATAAAAATAAAAAAGAACTTAATTATGAACCAAATGCTAATGCTTACTATAGTAGTATTTTAAATTATGATGGTAAAAATGGTTATGTTGAAATTAATTTATGGGAAAATGAACATTATCTCATTGAAATTATGTATAATTATGCTAAAATAGAAGTAATGGTAGATGAGAATGAAATTAAAGAAGCATTAATAAATTCTTGCTTAATTTTAAAAAGCATTCAATATAATGATACCATTATAGATATTTTATTAACAGATGATAACTTAGATTATACTGAAGAAATTTTTGATATCTTTAAGAATAAAGAAAACTCTAGTAATTAAAAAATTTTAAGTTAAAGGAAGGTGTGTCCCTTATGAGTTTTATGAAAAAAATAAAAGATATATTATTTGAAGAGGAAGAATATACAGAACCCCAAAAAATTAGAAATGAGAAAAAGAATGAAGAACCTAAAGAAATAATTGCAGCTGGTATATCTCAATCTAAAGAAATCGTTGAGCCAACTTCAGTCAAAGAAACATCTAGTGAAAGAGAATTGTTTTCCATTAATGATTTTGCTGAGGCACCAAAAGCACGAGAAAGTGCTCCTAAGAAAGAAGAAAATACTTTTCAATTTCCTGATTTTGATGAAGAAGAATTTGCTAGTATGTCTCGGGCTAAGCAAAAGAGTAATATCTTAGATTATGAACGCAAGAAAAAAGAAGATAAAAAAGAATATAATCGTTATGAAAAAGATAATCGGACAGAAAGAGAAAATAAAGAAGTAGAAAAGAAGAAATTTAAACCATCACCAATTATTTCGCCCGTTTATGGTATTTTAAATGAAGATTATAAGGCAGAAGATATTGTTAATCGGAAAATTGAAGCATCTACTATTAATATAGAGGAAGTAAGAAAAAAGGCTTTTGAACCTAAAAAAGAAGAACCAAAAGAAGAAATAAAAGTTGAAGATAATTTAGATCCAGTTGTTACATTTTTTGAAGAAAAAGATAATTTTAATAACAAGAAAGATAACGATTATAAATCTATAGATTCGCTTTTAGAAGAAGCTTCATTAGAAATTCCTTTAGAAGATACTTTAGAAATTCCCAAAACTAATAATTTAGACGTTATAGAAGAGGAATTAGAGAAAATTGATGAAGAAAGAAAAGAAAATGCTAAAGATATAGATGATGAATTAATTATTGATGATAATGAAAAAGATCCTTTAGATGAAACCTTAGATAGTGATTTATTTGAATTAATAGATTCAATGTATGATGAAAGAGAGGAGGAATAAACGAAATGGACTTTTTATTACAATTTTTACCAATTATAATCTATATACTTTTGATAATTATAATAATAGTTGGCATAATTTTGGGAATAAAGCTTATAATTACTATTGACAAAGTTGAAAAAGTTATTGATGAGGTTAACGAAAAATTTGAAAGAGTTGCTCCTATATTTGATGTCGTTGGCGTCGTATCAGATAAAGTTACTGGAGTAGTAAATACCGTAATTGGTAATGTTGAACATTTATTTTTCAATATATTTGGAAGGAAAAAGAAAAAAGAAATGGAGGAAATAGAAGATGAGTAAAAAAGGAAATTTTATTCTTGGGGCAGGTGTTGGTTTAGGTTTAGGATTGTTATTAGCACCTAAAAGTGGTAAAGAAACTAGAAAGGATTTAAAAAAAGCTATTGATGATTTAGTTGAAAAAGCTAAAGACATCGATGTTGAAGAAGTAAAAAATGCGATTATTGTCAAAACTAGAGAATTAGAAAATACAATCAAAGAATTAGATAAAGAAACAGCAAAACAATTAATAATTGATAAATCTAACGAAGTTAAAATTAAAGCTCAAGAATTAGTAGATTTAGCAATCGAAAAAGGAACACCTGTTGTTGAAAAAACTGCTAAACAAGTAAAAACTAAGACAGCTGAAATTTTAAAAACAGCAGCTAATAAACTAGAACAAGAAGAAGAAACAACAACAACTTCAAAACCAACTAATAAATCTAATTCTAATAAAAATAAAAAACCAGCAAATAAATTGGTAGCATAACAAGTTACCAATTTTTTATTTATTTAATAATATTCCTATTATGCATAATTAACGACATAGAGTTAATATACCTATGAATCGTTAGCGTTTTTTCTTAATTAACTTATACTATTATTTTAGGTGATATTATGAAAATTAGTGATGCAATAAAAGAAAGAATCAATAAAATACTATATGAAAGAAATATGAGCGTTAATAAACTAGCTAATATTTCTTGTCTTACACAAAGTACAGTCGATAGTATTTTAAATGGACGTTCTAAAAGTCCTAAAGTACTTACCATTGTCAGAATATGTGATGGCTTAAGCATGACCTTAAGTGAATTTTTCAATGATAAAATATTTGAAAATATTGATAGGGAAGATTAACTTTTTTCAAAAAAGTTATTTTTTTTGCAAAAAATTAACGGCATGTCGTTAAATGTATGTTATAATTTTAACATAGAATGGGAAGTTGAATTTATGAATAATAAAAAAATAATAATAAGCTTAGTGGGAGTTTTAATAATGTTACTACTAATAATAAGTGCAACATATGCCTATTTTAGTGTAACAATAACCGGTAATGGTAGTAAGACGATGATAACAGCGAATACGCCAAAGAAACACTCATTATCCGTAAGTACTCTATATGATGATATACATATTCATGTTGATAATAATGATATGAAATTAGCAAATGTCGGAAGTTATTATGGAGCAGTAGATAAAGACAAACGATATGAAACTGATTTAACAACAGGTACTCACAATATAATTGAAGTAACATCCAAAGGTATGGAAAATATCAGATATAGTTGTAGTGGAGATATCAAAGTAACTTTAAACATTGACAATGGTAGTATGGGAAGTGTGTTAGAAAAAGAAGATGTATTATTATATTTAAAAGGATTAGGATTAGATGAAACTTTAGATTTAAGTACATTAAAAATAAATAACACTAAAATATATAAAACTTTCTTTGAAATAGATGGAGATAGTAGCGATTATTTAAGTGCCATAGTAGAATTAATCAATAAAGAAAGCTATCAAAATTATATAGCTAATAAGATGTTAAAAGTAAAAATAGAAGCTGAAAATATGGTCTGTCGAGAGAATGGTACCTATAAATATTTAGTTAAGTTGAATAAATTTGTAACAGAAAAACCAAATGATAAAGAAACAGGTAAATGGGTATCAATATTTTATAATGAAGAAGGAATATATCAAAAGATTCAAAATATCTATTTAGTAGATTACATCGACACTACTAAAGCCATCAAGACCTGGGAATTAGGAGACACCGATAGAGGAACAAAATCAGATGAAGTAATGGGTTGGTTAGAAGCAACACCAGATGAAAATGATAGATATGATTTATATATTGGAGCAAATGGACCAATGCGAGCCCCAAAAGATATGAGATGTGCTTTTTATCAATTTACCAATTTAAAAAAGATATCAGGTGATGCATTAGA
>CANQTA010000066.1 GCA_947626655.1 uncultured Bacilli bacterium | reverse complement strand
TTCTTTGGGGTAAGGGGAAGTCTGCCCTTTTTTAACTATTTTTAAAATTAATTTTGTTTTTTTCTTTTCAGACTATCCACCTTTTAAATTATATCAAAAAAAGCCCATATTTCAAAGCTTTCTTATTTCTTTTTTTTGCTATTAGATTTCTTTTTATTATCTTCTACTACTTCTGCTTCTATAACGTCTTCTTTGGTAAGTAATTCAGTTTCAACTACTTTATCTTCATTTTTACTATTCTTTTCATCTTTATAAACAAAATAACTTATAAAATCAATGATACTATAAATAATCATAAATAAGCCAATTATTTGTAAAGCTAGATTTGCAGATACGATTGTATAAATACCTGCTGCTACAAAGATAATACCTACTACTATTAATGCATAAAACTTACTAGTGCGATCAGTTGTATAGAAGGTATTAAATATTTTACTTAAGCCTTCTAGAATCATCCAAGCTCCAAAGACAACACGAATTAAGAATTCTATAGCACTTGCTAATACTATAAATATTAGTCCTAAGACAACAGCAGTGATGCCAAAGGCAATTTCATTACGATTAACAACACCTAATCTTTTATCTTGAATATAGTAATTAACACATTTATAGATTCCTACTAATATTAGTATTCCTCCTAAAATATAGGATGTTACTTTGACAACAGCATCAGGATTAGAAAATAATACAACGCCTAAAACAAAAAATATAATTGCATTTATTAAATTATTGGAATTTTTTTTCATCTATACACCTTCTTATAGATATTATACAAAAAAATTTATTATGATTCAATTATATTTTAATCGTTATTTTTGAATTTTTTTATTGATTTCATTGGTATTTTTCCAAATCATAATGTTAATTAAGCAAAGTTCAAAAATAATCCGTAATCCTAAATTGCCTAAAATTAAAGTAAAAATAAAACCAAAGAAATTAGTAGATATTAAAGATATAGAACTTAAAGTAATAAAAATTGTTAAAATTAGATATGCTATTTTTAAAATATCTTCAATTAACATATTACCAAAGTTGAAGAAGATCTTTGCTTTTTCTAAAAAGTGATTAGACATTTTTCTGTTAGGCTTAATAACTAAAAAATAAACACAAATACCACCAATAATAGCAATTACTAAAGATACGATTGTCCAAATAAGGGAAGATGATGCTGATATGGTATCACTAAAACTTGGTTCTGGATAATAATACATAAAATAGCTCCTTTCAATATTAATTATATAATCTTTTTTTAAATTTTACAATTATTCATTACATCTAAGTAATTACATTTTTGACATAAAGCTTCATATTTATAATTATTTTGAAAACTTTTTAACATTTTTTGATATCTAGGACTTTTAATAATACTTTCTAAATCACTTTGAAATATGTTACCTAAATTAATAACTCCATTAGCATCTAAACAACATGGAATTATTGTACCATCTACTAAAATACCTATATGATCTTTTAAAGCATAACAGGTACCTTGGGGGTTTTCATAAGTATTATTTAAATCTGGCCAAATAAATTCATTACCAATACTTATAAAAACGTTTTCTTTAATTTTAAAACCATTGTGTAATTCGATTTCTTGATTAAAATATTTATTTAAATAATTTAAAATAGGTTGATTATATTTATTATTGACCCAAAATCTTAAAGAGAAATAAGTCGATGATGATAAATTATTAATAACTTCTAAAATATTATCTAAGTATTTTTTTAAAGATATATTATATGCGGGATTATAGCTATGAAGTGAAATATTTATTTGTCTTATATGATGATTATTGATAATTCTTTTAATTAAGTAACCATTAGTAGTTATGTTAATATGAAAATCTTGACTACCATATTTTATAAATGTATTAATTAAGGGATGAATTAAAGGTTCACCAGAAACATGCAAATATAGATATTTGGTATATGGTTTTATCTTTTTTAAAATGGTTTGATAATCTGTGAAAGTTAAAAATTGCGGTTCGCGATTATTATGAAGACAAAAAGGACATTTTAAATTACATTTATTGGTAATTTCTAAATAAATTTTTTTATACATTTACTCCTCCCTTAACCAAATTATAGCAAAAAATTTGAGGAGTACCTAGTAATTTTAAATAATTAAAAAATTTTTAAAGAAAAATGCAAAAAATTGTTGACAAAAACTCCAAAATCGATTAGGATAGTAATCACCAATTCGGAGAAATCTTGAATTGGTGCTAGTATCACACTAGTCAACCCCTTTTTATTCTTTGAGAACACATGTTAACGTGTTCTCGCTTTTTTTATTATAGATTATTTAAGTTTTATCGTTAAAAAAGAAGGCGTTAAACCTTCTAATTTTTAGTTTGAATATTTGCTCTATTTTCATTAACTTTTTGTATTTCATCAAATAATAATTTTCCAAAGCCAATTCCTATTAAACCTTTTTATTTGGAAATAATTTTTTGATAATATTCATATCTTTTTATTGCATTATTTTTTTGGTTATTTAAAAGTTCTTGAGCTAAAGCTTCATCTTTTATTTTTAAAGCTTTAAATCTTACTTCATTATTTAAAAATTCTTCATAGCGATTAAAATCTGGTTCTTTGCTATCTAGATATAATTTTTCTTCGACAGGATCATAATGCATTAAAAGTTCATAACCAACTTCGACAGCTAATTTTTGTTCACTAATTGAACAAGACAAACCATTTTTGATGCCATGTTCAACACACGGAGAATATGCAATGATAATGGCAGGTCCTTGATGTAGCATAGCTTCTTTAAATATTTTTATGGTATGCATTACATTACTACCAAGGGCAATACTGGCAACATAGCAATTTGGATAACTCATGGCAATTCTAAATAAATCTTTTTTATAAGTTTTTTTACCAAAATCAGCAAATTCACAAACTGCTCCCATTTTACTTGATTTACTAGCTTGTCCACCAGTATTAGAATAAACTTCGGTATCTAAAACTAAACATTTAATATTTTGATTTTGACTTAAAACATGATCTAGGCCACCAAAACCGATATCATAAGCCCAACCATCGCCACCAAAAGCCCAAACAGTTCGAGATGGCAGATATTCTAATAAATTTTGTAATTCCTTAGGAATATTAGCAGTTTTTAAATTGTTATAGACTTCACGGGTAATAGCATAATCTTGCATATTATTTAACCATTTAGTAAATTCTTCTTTGACTTTAGAATCAACTTTATCAATATTATTTTCCATCAACGTTTTAATTTGCTTTCTTTTATTTTGATATGATGAGTGAATGCCTAAAGCAAATTCGGCATTATCTTCAAATAAAGAGTTAGCCCATGGAATACTATAAGGGGTTGAAGGAGCACTACCACCATAAATAGATGAACAACCTGTAGCATTAGCAATGACTAATTCATCACCAAATAGTTGAGTAAGTAACTTAATATAGGATGTTTCGCCACAACCAGCACAAGCACCTGAAAATTTAAATTGACTTTTTTGTAAACTAGCACCTTTCATATTAAATTTAGGCATTATTGCTGGATTTTCGTAAGAATCAAAATATTTTTGAACAATTTCTTGATTTTCTTTATTACCATTACCAAAGCTTAACGCATTAGTAGGACAATTTTTTATACAGAGACCACAACCTGTACAATCATATTCAGATATTGCTAAATAATAATTATATTCTTTATTACCAGTTAATTCTTTACCTATTTTATCTTTTAAGACAAGAGGTCTAATAACACTATGAGGACAGATAATATTACACATGCCACATTCAATACATTTTTGAGGATCCCAAACAGGAACAGAATAGGCAGTATTTCTTTTTTCATATTTAGTTAAATCCCATGGAAAAGCCCCAGCTCGAAAAGGAACTAATTCACTGACACTTAAAGTGTTGCCTAAACGATTATTAATTTTAGCGAAAATATCTTGAGGTTCAGGAAGATTTTTGGAACCTAAAGTAATATTTTTTAATTCTTGAACATTGGCTAAAGCATCTTTAATAGCATTTAAATTATTATTAATAATTTCTTCACCTTTGGTAATAAAAGTTTTCTTGATAAGTTCTGCTACTTCATTAAAACCATTTTTAACATTTAATAAATTTAGAATAATTACTTCCATGATTTTATTTATTTTTCCTTGAAGGTGAGATGCAATGGCAATTTTAGAGGCATCAATATAATAAACTTTAATTTTTTTATTTTTTATAATTTCTTTTAAACTGTTTGGTAGATAATCATTTAAAGATTGGGCATCTTTAGTAGTATTAAGAAGTAAAATACCATTATCTTTAATGTTATCTAAAATATGAAATTTTTGCAAATATTCTTCTTTAGTAACAACTACTATTTCGGGATTTTCGACATAAAATGGGGCGTTAATAGCTTTTTTACTCCATCTTAAATTAGATACGGTAACTCCACCACTTTTTTTAGAATCATATTCAAAATATCCTTCAACATAGTAATCATCTTTAGCAATTATTTTTAATATTTCTTTGCTAGCACTTACCATGCCATCAGAACCAAAACCATATATTTTTAATTCTTTAGCATTTAGTTGAACTTTATAATCATATTGTTTTAGACTAAGATGTGTTACATCATCGTTAATACCAATGGTAAAATTATTTTGTAATGGGCCTTCTAACATTTTAAATACACTATAAATATCTTTAGGGGTAGTATTTTTACTGGATAGGCCATAACGACCACCGACAATATTTAAATTTTTACCTTGTAAGGCACTAACAACATCTAAATATAATGGTTCACCTATACTACCAGCTTCTTTAGTTCGGTCTAAAACAGCAATATTTTTAACAGTAGCAGGTAAAACATTTAGTAAATATTTAGGACTAAAAGGTCGATATAAATGAACATTAATAAGACCAACCTTATTATTTTTTTTATTTAAATCATTGATTACTAATTTAATAGTATCTGTAATACTTCCCATTGCAATAATAATGTTTTGAGCATCATGAGCTCCATAATATTCAAACGGTTTATAATTAGTATGCATTATTTTATTGATGCTTTTCATGTAACTATTAACAATATCGGGCATTTTATTATATAGTTCATTACGAGCTTCAACTGATTGAAAATAAATATCTTCATTTTCAGCCATACCATATTGGAAGCCACAATTAACATTTAAACTTCTTTTTTTAAAATCATTAAGAGCATTATAATCGATAAGTTTTAGTAATTCTTGAGTATCGATATCCTCAATCGTATTTAATTCGTGACTTGTACGAAAACCGTCAAAAAAATGAACAAAAGGAAGACTACCTTTAATTGCAGATAAATGAGCGACTGCAGCTAAATTTTGAGCATCAAAGACATTAGAAGAAGAAAGCATACAAAAACCAGTATTACGAGTGGCATAAATATCTGAATGGTCACCAAAGATTGATAAAGCATGCGTAGCAATAGTTCGACTAGCTACATGAATTACTCCAGGTAGACATTCACCAGCCATTTTATACATATTAGGAATCATTAACAAAAGACCTTGACTTGCTGTAAACGTTGAAGCTAAAGAACCTGATAAAAGAGCGCCATGCATTGTACCGGCAGCACCAGCTTCACTTTGCATTTCAATAACTTGCGGTTTACTATTAAAAAGATTAGTAAAATCACTATGAGTTAAAAAGTCAACATTTGAAGCCATAGGACTAGATGGGGTTATAGGATAAATACTACAAATTTCGCTAAAAAGATATGCTACTTTAGAACAGGCTGTATTTCCATCTACTGTTTTTTTCATTTTAACCTCACATTCCTTTCACTTCGTTCAAGGCACACATAGTCATGAAAACTTGAACAAAATTTATT
>CANQTA010000065.1 GCA_947626655.1 uncultured Bacilli bacterium | reverse complement strand
TTTGTTAATACCATTGGTATTAACAAACTAAAATATTTTAGTTTGGCTTTCATTTCGTTTTCCTTTCTCTCTTATATATACTTCTTACTATGTATATCTTGCTTTAATTATAATCAATAATTATTTATATTTCAACTCATTTATCGTAAAATTACATTTAATGTTAAAATCTTATCTATGTCTAAAATTATTCTGTTAAAAAAATATCTAATATTCCTTAGATACTTTTATATTTATAAAAATCACTCTTTATTTTTAACTTCGCCTTTAAATATTGGTTGTCTTAAATGATTACTTTTGGTTCTTTCTAAATATTTAACATGACATTGAAACTTAGGAGTTATATAATTAATAGCGTCATTATAATCAGTAAAAGGACTGGTTTCACGTTTTTTACTTTGAATAATTTTTTTAAATAACTCATGTTTTTTAGCCATTGATACTTTGCCAACATAAAATAATTTATTTTTAATTTTTTCACCTAGATAAATGGTAATGCTTTCATTTTTATTAGTATCAGTATAACCACCAATATAAAAATTATCTTCTTTTAAATTTTTTATTTTTAACCAATTAGCACTTCGTTCATCAATTAAATACGGACTATCTTTTTTCTTAGCTACAATTCCTTCTAATCCTAATTTTTTGATACTTTTAAATAAATCTTTGCCATATTCAGAAATAATTTTACTTTTTATAAAAACATCATTATTAGAATAATTATCTAATATCATCTTTCTAGTCGTTAAAGGTAAATTAGTTAAATCTTTACCTTCATATAAAATATCAAATACAATATAGGTAATAGGATTTTCTTGACTTTGAGCTTTAATTTTTACTGGATTTTTTAAATGAGTTCGCTCTTGAAGATGACTAAATGATGGTAAATTATTATAAAAAGCAGTTATTTCACCGTCAAAGACAACTTCTTTAGTAACTAATTTTTTTATTTCTTGCAGTTCGGGGAAAAGATTAGTTATATCTTGCTTATTGCGTGTTTGAATAGATACATGTTTAGGAGATGCAAAAACAAGGGCTCTAATACCATCAAATTTAATTTCAAAGAAATAATCTTTCGAATCAAATGGTTTACTAATTTCTTTTAAAAGCATAGGTTTATAATCACGATTTTTATAAATATTTTTCATTTTTTCTTCAAACTCTTTTCTAGGGCTTCAAGTAAATCGCTAATTTGTTCTTTACCTTTTCTTTTAACATTTTTAACTTCTTTACCATTTAACTTAGCATCAATAGCCTTTCTAATATTATCTTGATATTCATCTTGATATTTTGATGGTTCAAATTTAGCACTTCGTTCATTAATTAATTTGATAGCTAATTCTAATTCTTTTTCTTTAACATTGGAATCAATATTAACTTCAGGAATATTGACTTCTTCTTGGAAAAAAAGAGTTGTCATAATAATGCCGGATGGGGTAAACCTTAAAATACAATAATAAAATTTACTACCAAGAACAGTTTTAGCTAAGGCTACTTTTTTTACTTTTTTTAAAGCTTCGCAAAATAAATTATAAGCTTTACTAGTTTTTTCAGTACCTAAAATATAGCTTTTTTCAAAATAAGCAGGATCTATTTCAGAGATTTTAACAAATGAGACAATTTCAATTTCTTTTTCTTGTTCTGGTTTTAATTTATCTAATTCTTCTTTAGGAAAAGTTAAGTATTTATCTGGTTCATATTCATATCCTTTAATGATATCTTTTTCTTTAACCTCTTCTTTGCAGTGTTCACAATATTTAATATATTTAATTCTATTCAAACATTTTTTATGTAGTTGATTAAAAGATGTATCATTGTTACGAATAATTGGATTCATTAAAACTGGGATATTAACCAAGCCAAAAGAAATGTTACTATGAATATTAGGCATAAAAATCACCAGTTATAGTATGCTCGAAAAGAATATTTCTATGTAAAAAGAAACTATTTTAAATTTTCAATAATAAAATTAGCACATTGGATATCTAAATAGGAATTTAATTCTTTAGCCTCTTCCTTTGTCATATCAGCATAATATTTATTAGTTTTTATATCAATTGAAAGACTATCTAATGGATAACCGGGATGAATATTAGAAGAAGCCTTATCAGTTAAAATAAATTTACTATCTTCTAGTTCAATCGTTGATAATTTATTGTTATAAATAATAGCTAAAGCTTTAATATAGTATGCGGTAGTAGAACCCCCAATGGAAGTAGCAAGACTTTGATAATAATTTAACATTTCTTCGTCTGTTAAAACTTTGCCTTTTACTCTTCTAACATATAGTCCGGGTTGTCTTTCAGCTTCTAAATTATCAACATAAAAAGAAACATCAGCTGCAATAGTAGGCATATTGGTAACATTATAGTAAGCTTGCGCTTTTTTTATAGCATTATCGGTAGCAGTTATGCCATCTTCTTCTACTTCAATAAAAATGCTTAAATCTTTAGGAGTTATTATCTCTATATCCGTGTTTTCTAAAATTCTTTTCATATTATTAATTTTAGTATAATTACTAGTAGCATATAATAACTTCATTTTTACCACTTCACTTCTGCATATTAATTTTATCATACAATAGATGATAAAAGCAAAATATTCTTTATTATTTTTAAAGTATAAAAGAATAGTTTTGGTTTACTATAAAAATAGTGATAGATATGAAAAATAATTTACAAAAATATAATAGTAAAAGAAATTTTAAAAAGACTTTAGAACCAATTGGTAAAATAAAAAAATCAACTCCTAAATTAAGATTTGTTGTTCAACATCATTTGGCCCGAAAAGATCATTATGATTTAAGATTAGAATGGAATGGCACGATGAAAAGTTGGGCTGTACCAAAAGGACCATCATATAATTCTAAAGATAAAAGGTTAGCTATAATGGTTGAAGATCATCCAATAAGTTATCGAAATTTTGAAGGAACAATTCCTAAGGGTGAATATGGTGGCGGAACTGTCATGATATGGGATGAAGGTTATTGGGAACCACTAACTAAAATTACAAAAAATTTTAAGGTAGAAATGATTAAATTTATATTAAAAGGTACTCATTTAAAAGGTATGTGGACTTTAGTCCATTTTAAAGAAGATAATTGGTTACTTATTAAAGAAAAAGATGAATATAATGAATATCAAGATATCACGAAAATTAAAAGAAGTATTAGGACAGATAGAACTATGGCAGAAATTGCGAATAATAAACCGATTAAAAATACTAAAACTAAAAAAGATGAGGCAATAGTAGAAGATATTAAGATTTCCAATCCAGATAAAGTTATTTTTAAAAATCCCAAAATTACGAAATTAGATATAGCATTATATTATCATAAAGTAGCAGATCGAATGATGCCCTATTTAAAAGAAAGAATAATTAGTACAATAAGAATGCCTGATGGATATGGTTGTGAAAAATTTTTTAAAAAACATTTAGAAAATCAAAATCCAGGCATAGGTAAAATTAATTTAAAAAGTACAAATAATAAAAAAGAAGATTATTATTATATTGAAAATAGCTTAGGATTAATTAGCGAAGTTCAAATGAATAGTTTTGAATTTCATACTTGGGGAAGTAAAGTTAAACATTTAGAACAACCTGATATTATGGTTTTTGATTTAGATCCTGATGAAAAATTAAATATTAATAAATTACGAGAAGGTGTTAAAGATTTAAAAAGTATTTTAGATGGTTTAGATTTAAAATCTTATTTAAAAACTAGTGGTGGCAAAGGATTTCATATTTTAGTACCAATCAAACAAAAGATGAGTTGGGAAGAATTTAGAGAAACAGCTAGAAATATTGCTAAATTAATGGAAGCTAAATGGCCTTGCAAATATACGAGCAATATTAGAAAGAATAAAAGAACTGGGAAAATATTTATTGACTGGGTGAGAAATACTAGATCCTCTACAAGTGTTGCTCCCTACTCTATTCGTTTAAGAAAAAAATGTGCAGTTTCCATGCCAATTAAATGGAGTGAATTAGATAAGATTAAACCTGATGAAATTACTTTAGAGATGGCGATCAAAAGATTAAAAAGGAAAGATCCTTGGGAAGGATTTTTTGAATAAAAAGAATTTTATCTATTTGGTAAATTATTTTTTATTGTCATATTCATAAGTTCATTTTTAAATGTTTCCATAGAAACTTCAACATTATCAATAAAAAACAAACAATAATTAAGACCACCACTATAATCTATTTTAAAATATCTGTTATCATTTGGTAAATAAATACTAGCAACATTCAATTTACGATTAATACTAATCTTACCTAAATTATTTTCATCTTTAATATTAACTAAATCATAAAAACTTTCAAAAATTAAATTACTATATTCATTTTTTAAATCATCAAGATGACTTAATAGAAAAAGAATAGTATCTAAATCAGTTATATTATAATAATGTTTATTTTCTGATATTTTGGTTATAGATAATTTTTCATAATACAATGCTTTAGGAATTATTTTTAAATCTAAATGAAATAATTGGGCTAAAGTACAAGCTTCTTTATAATCAAATTCAGTATAAGGTTCAAAAAGAATAACTCCTAAAAATTTAGTGGTAGCACTATCTAAAGTTATATCACTATAAATTGTTTTAAAACGATTAATTATAAAATCGCCATTAATTTTAATATTTTCCTTAATCATTTCCATTTCAATTTGGTGAGGTAATTTTAAACTGTTAAGAGCTTTTTTAGTATAAATTTTTTGACCACTTTTGGTAGTGGCAGCATAGTAATAACCATTTATCTTTTCACTACTTTGACTAATTACACTATGGCTATCATCTTGACTAACTGCTAATAAGTTATTGGCATCAACACTACAAACAAGACCATAATTTATTTTATTAAAAGTAGTCATATGTTTAGAAGTTACTAAAGATGCAGAATAAAAATCCCGATTAACTGTTTTGAAGTCCTCGGCATGAACAGTTGGACAAGTTATAACAAATTTAAATTTAGCACCAATTTGAAAAGAAGAAAAATCAGTTAATTCTAAAGCCCAAGCTCGTGCAAAATATGGAAGTAGTTTTTGATTATATTCTTCTAATTTTTCTAAAGTAAGAGGTTCTTTTTGAATTTCTAAAGCTGCTTTTTTTAAAATGAAAAATTCTTCTTTCGTAAAAAGACGCCGATATTGTTTTACTAAATAATCAATATTATCTTTAATTTGCTTGACTATATTTTGTTCTAACATTTAATTCACCTGTTTCTATAATTTGGAAAGAAAGATCACTGGTATTTAAATATTTAGCAAAATTAACTAAATAACGCGCAGATTCTAAATATAATTCTTCAGAATTAAATTTTAATTCAGTTATTCTAGTTAAATCTAAAGTATCAGCGTCTTTTAAAATTTTCAATAAAAGAATATTGTCTTGATTAGGTTCTATATTATAAACTTGAAATGGTAAATAATCATATGGGGATTTATTATGACCGAAAATTAAAGCCTTTACTAAATTTAAATAATTATTATTGGCATAAAATAAATCTTTTTCTAAAATTTCATCAACTATCTTTGAGCCAATATAACCGTGGTTATAATCATAGATATCATCAATCCGACCAATATCATGTAAAAGAGCAGCATCTAATAAAACTTTTTTTAAGCTATTATCTACATTATAATAACTTGCCATAATTAAAGAAAGAATAGCAACATTACAAGAATGATTAATATTATGGTAGATAAAATTGGGAAAAACTGATTTATCTATAAGAGCTAAGTTATTAGCTATATAATCTAATATTTCATGTTCATTTATAAAATCTAATACTTGTTGGATAGATAATTGTAATGGAATAATATGCGTAGTCTTTTTTTCCATAAAACTTTCTTCCTTTAATACAATTATAAATTATTTAAATTAGCTAGTCAAATAATAAAATTAATTCATTTAGTTTATTGACAATAATTAAATTGTTTATTGCTATTTACAAAATTTTACAATTCAAAGAAAAAAGAGTAACTAGTACTCTTTCCCAACAATTCAGGGTTTTAAATATTTTGTCGTCCCACTTTAAAACCCTACTCAAATATATTATTACACGTTTTTTCGTGTAATAAACTAAATTATGGGGCGGAACAAGGGAATCGAACCCTTGCATACCGGAGCCACAATCCGGCGTGTTAACCACTTCACCAGCTCCGCCATAACGATTAAATCATATCAAAAAATTAAAAAAAAAGCAACCAAAAAGACGAAATTTGTTAATCCTTTTTAGAAATGATACCTTATCATTAGTTAAAATGATACCATTATATTAATGATGTATAATATCTCTA
>CANQTA010000064.1 GCA_947626655.1 uncultured Bacilli bacterium | reverse complement strand
ATAATAGTCTAACACTTTTTATTTTGCAAGATTTTTATTTATAACTAGGGACTTTTCGTCAGAAATTTGGTACAATTTGTACAGGGAATATCAGTTGTTGGATGTCTACCTCCAATCCTAAAAGAAAGGAGGTTTGAAAGAAATGAAAAAACGAGAATACATTATTTGCATTCTTCGTCTCATCTCTCTCATTTTACTACTCCTAATCATTTTGATTATAGTAATAAAGAAATGACATCTAATCTTTAAGATTAAATGTCAAACTAAAGTAATTTAGGTAGACATTCAACTTGCTAAAACTGAATGTTCCCTTTTTATTTTATGCAAATTTCCTTGCTAAATACATAATATCATAAAATTAGTATTTATGCAAATTATAAACAAAACTGGAGCCTTAAAGGAAGAAGTACAACAACTTTTTGGACTAGATAATAGTTAGTAATAAGCCATTAACTAAAATAAGTATATCACAATATTACTATTTTTTAACTAATTTTTTGCCATTTTTATAATTTAGTTTATACCAATTAATAAATTCATCTGTGGCACTTGTTCTATTATCAGGTCTATTATTTCTTTCTTCATCTGACATTTCTGCTAAAGTTTTATTACAATTCAATGGAATAAACACAAACCATAAATTTGATTTTGCTTTTTTGTTTTGTTCTCCTCTTATTTCGTAGGAAAGTGTACCCTTGCTAACTCCAAAGAATTGAAAATAATCTTTACCATCAAAAAATGTTAAACAATCAAGAAAATAACAATTTCTATTTTGAACTTGTTTCATTGTTTCTAATAATTCTGTAATATTTGATGAAATACCACTTCTTTTTACGAAAGCACCAGGATATCCAGGATTTTCAGGATAATCTTCTATATAAAAACCAGAATCAGCAACAAATACAGGTGTTCCTAATATTTCAAAAGCTTGTCTTGCTTTTTCTTTTGATATAAATTCTATATTGTTAATATTCGGTTCTTCTAAATCACATTTAAAATAATCAATTGTGATTCCAGCATTTTCAAACTTTTCTTTTACTGAAACATATTTACCATAATTTCCAGTTATGTACGTTAAATTTTCCATATTACATTTCTCCTTTGTATTTATATAATTTTTTTACTACTTGTGGATTGTATTCAGGCATTGTTAAATCAATTCCTTTATCATCAGCTATCTTTTTAGATAAAAAATACATTTGTAAGGCTAGATAGTATTCTTTCCAAAATATACTTGCATCTTCATCTAAAGTATGGAAAAGAAAAATATTAGAATATTCTTGTGTAAGTATTGGTAATATTTCCTTATCCAATTCTTTCATTTGGTGTGCCAAATAAATAATAGGACTTGTCTCATTTTGAAATAATAAATTACTTCTACCATGACAATAAGAACCTTTATCATGAACAACAACACTAGAAGTACCTGTTTCTATCATATTAGATTCTAAAATAGAAGAAGAACAAGTTGTATCGTATCCTGATAAAATTTGAATTAGATTTGTATCTTTAAAATTAAAATTAAGATTATAAATGCGTTCTTTACTTTTCTCTAATAATTGTTTTAATTTATCATTTATCTTCATTAAATCTTCTGAAGAAAGTTCACCTTTTTTAATTTCTTTTAATATACTTAACTCTAAAAACATTAACATCGGGGCAAGAGTAGGAATTATTGAAATAAAACTTTTTTCTCGTTCTTTATATTTACCATTACTCCAATAAAGAATATCAAATAGTGGTGCTGATTCATTTTTTAAATAACCTGCTGTATGTGTGTAATCTTCTTCCTGTCTTACATATTCACTGGTAATTAAATAACTACTGCCAGGGAAACTCTTTAATATTTCTAATAATCCATTTGATTGCCACTACTTGAGAGGACAATTAAATTTTGAAACTGATTAATATTTTTTTTTATAAAAATAATCTCTTGGCTCGATTACTTCACATAAATTTTCTATTGATTCTAAAAACATTTTAAGATAATAGGCTGCAGCTTTAGAACCTCCAGTTGCTACAATCAATGTAGGAACGCTTCTAAATAAATATCCTGCTTGTCTGCTAAAACCAAAATTTATAAATAATTTAGGATCATTTATTTGAAATAATCTTTCTTCAAGTTTTGAAAAATTAATTTCTGTTGTTTCAGTATGTGTATGTTTCATAACAAAACCTCTCCTTTTTCTAGTTATAGAATAACAAAAGAAGAGGTAATATATATGTCAGTTATAAAAATTTTCTAAAATTTCTATTGATTTAATTCTATTTATATAAAAATGTCTGATTTCTTCTTTAGATTCACAATAAGCAGCAACTCCCCATTCACTACCTAAAAGGATTAAATCATAAGGGTTAATAATTCTTTTAGAAATGTTTTTTTCGTCTTTAGAATAATATTCAATCAAGCATTTTCTTTTATAGCTCGATTAATTAAGTTAAAAAAGTCTTTATTCTTAACATTTATAGTATTTGGAGTAATAAATCTTTTAGGAACATTAATATTTTGATTTAATACATATCCTCCATAAGGACCCTTAATAGTATCAATATAAATACCAGCTTTTTCTATTTCATCTTTATAAACTCGTATCATTCTAGGAGATACTTCTAATTTTTCAGATAACTCTTGGATACTATATTTTTTTCCTGAACTTAAATACTCAAGCATTGTAAGAACGTTACTAATTTTGGACATATTACACCTCCGAGTAATGATTTATATTATAGCACAAATATAATAAACATTAATAATACTATCATAAATTATTATGCTTATCATACGCATATTGGTTGTCAATGTGCAAGTGTGTTTTCTAAATTGACTAAAGTAAAAATCCACCCTTAAAAAGGGTATTTTTTCTCTGAAGCCTGTAAGGCTTGACACTGGCAGCTACCATTTGGTAGCTTTTTTAGTCTCCAATTGCCTTTGTCACTATTACTTACCCGTAAACGGGTCTTTATATTCCTTCAAACTTCTTTGATCTTTTATTTTATCTTCCAAATCTTGATTTTGTATATAACGTTTTATTGTATTTTTATTTAGTCCTACTGTACTCACGTAATATCCTTCTGCCCAAAAATGTCTATTTCCATAATTATATTTTAAATTTGCATGTTCTTCAAATATCATTAGGCTACTTTTTCCCTTTAAATATCCCATAAAAGATGATACACTAATTTTAGGTGGAATTTTTACTAACATATGTATATGATCTGGACATGCTTGTGCTTCTACTATCTCAACTCCTTTATAATCACATAGTCTTCTTAGGTATACTCCTATATCTCTTCTGAGTTTTCTGTATATTGCTTTTCTTCTATATTTTGGTGTGAAGACTATGTGATATTGGCAATTCCATCTTGTATGAGATAATGAGCTTTCATCATCATTTTTTCGTCTCATAAAATAAATCCTCCTCTGATTTTAGATTTTGGTTGGCAGACCATTATCTATTATATCAAAGGAGGATTTATTTTTCTCTTAACGCTATCGCTTTTTCAGCTCTCACCAGCATAGCGGGTGGTTTTATTATGTTCCTATCCCGGAACATAACAAAAAAATCAACTTGCGTTGATTTAATCATTAACATCGCTTGGTGCGACGATTTTACCTTTTGGAGCGGGTGTCGTAGTTATCTACAACTTTCTTCCAATAACGAAAGAGTTTATATAATCTTCCGTTGCTAATAATAATATAACATATTTTTGACATTTATTAAATAGAAAATTGATTTTTGTAAAATTTTTATTCATACTTGTAATTTTAAATTAAAATTCATTTTCCAAAATATTATTTAGAAAATTTACAATATCAAGTTCTTTACCTTTAAATAAAACTTTATTAATATTCTTTTTATTTATAAGTAAAATTCCTTTTAACATATCATATTCTACACAACAATAATCATCTATTTCCAGCATTTTATCTTTTAAACTTATATTAGGGATATCATAAATCATTGCAAGTTCACTTCCTACATTTTTTTCTTTTACTCTAAATAAATGCCCACAATATAAACACAAATGAGTTCTATGTGGGGTATAGGAAAATTTTCCATTGTCAGTATGATAATAACCACAATGGCTACATTTTACTATTTCTAATGGTATATTATTTAATTTTGATAACATTATTCCACCAAAATCTTTATAAGTTAATATAGAATTATCATATTCTAAAACTCCATTAAATTCGTTATCATTTATTAATATTTTAGGTATTACATTTTCTAAAATATTTTCATATTTAATCTTGATGTTTTTAATTAAATTTTGCTTAATATTTAATCGATTATCGAATATTTCTTTGTTACTCCAAAGACATTCTTCTAATTTATTTCCAAATTTATCATAAGCAAAAGATTTATGAACACTACAATAATATTTAGTTATACCTTGCCTTGATTTTCCA
Organism: uncultured Bacilli bacterium; assembly: GCA_947626655.1. GTDB lineage: Bacteria > Bacillota_I > Bacilli_A > RF39 > UBA660 > SIG200. The sequence goes on along the minus strand of CANQTA010000064.1, from coordinate 2,034 downwards.
ATATATTTTATATTACATTTCATATTTTTTCATTCCTTCAATTGAAAATTTGTTTCATTAAATATTATATCAAAGATTTCCTATTTTTTTTAATATGTTTTAAGTAAAAAATCTATCTTTCAAAATCATCTTCTTTGCCTTTATTATTAACTTTGTTTTGAATAATGTCAACATCATTGTCATTGATAACATCTTCTTCATATAAATCATTTATAAAATCATTAAAAAAGTACCAACTTCTTTTGAAATTGATACTTTATATATTTAAGTCCTCCTTTATAAAAGTTCGGACAGAAATGTCACTGGATCGATTGTGGAAGATATCTACAACTTTTGCTTATAACGATTTAATATATAGTAAATCAATCAATTTTATTTTAACATATAATATATATTTTTACCAGAACCTGTTTGTATTAAAATATTTTCATTAATCATTTTATTTAGAATATCATTTGCTCTTGTTTTAGAAACTTCTAACAAAGCTTCAACTGTTAATCTATTTATTTTATTATTTTTTTCTAAATATTTTATTATTTGTTCTTCTTGTGTTAGATTTGATGGTAATACTTTTACATATTCATCAATATAATTTACATTAAATAATGTTACTTTAAAGGCATTATCAGAATCTAATATTAAAGGTTTCTTTTCATATTCTTGATAAGACTCCAAAATTCTTCCTATTCCTGTACCAAAACTTTCAACATATCTTAATCTATAAAAAATATTTGCTAAATTTTGATTTCGCGATTCTGATACTCCAGCATATAAATCTTTTAGACTTATTCCTTTTACTAGTCCACCCAAAGAGGTAATTTCATAGTGATCATCAAAAAGAGAAATTAAAATACTTCCTGTAAAATTATAATCTCTATGAATAACCGCATTCAATAAAGATTCTCTTAAAGCATATTCTGGATAATCTCTTATATCTTGCCTTTCTAATCCTACTATCTTGCCCTTAGTTTTATTGTATAAATTTAAATATTCATAAGTATCACTTACTTGTTTTAAAACTGAACCAGTAAACTCTCTTCTGTCTTTAAATTCAATTTTATTATTCCCATTAAAAATGGCACATTTTATTGAGTAGGGACATTCATCTGATAAAAGTAATCCAAGATTTGTATATTGACCATTTAAGTTTGTTATATTTAAAGATTTAAATTTGTTATCATTTATTTCAATATTATGTTTTTTAAAAACTTCTTTTAAGTATTCAAAATGCAAATCTTGATTGCTCGAAATATTATTTTCAAATGAATTGCTATTACTTTCTAATAACATTTTTTTAATAACCTCTTCACTAGCTTGAACTGAAACATTGCCATGCCTTAAATATACACCTGATGATTTTAATCCTTTATCGGTTAAATAATATGGTTTATTTGGAGCTTCACTAACTTTTACTATAATAATATCTTTATTTTCTATATTTTCAATATATATCTTTGTATAAAGGGTTAAATCCGAGCATATTCCTTCACGAATCATTCCGCTTAATGCCTCTAAATCTTTTTCAGCATTTTTTAATCCCATGATATTACCATTATCATCAATACCTATATAAATTGTTCCATCATTAGAATTAGCAAAGGCAACTACTTCTTTATTTATAATTTATATCTTTTGTAAGTTCAACTTTTAATTCAGTCTTTTGATCTTCCTTATACATTTTTATCACCAATTATATTATATACAAAATAAAAAATATTATCAATGCATTCGACCACTTTTCGATCACTTTTCGACCACAGTTCATTTTAATATTAAAAAATCGAACTATAAAGTTCGACTAAAATACAAAATGGAGCGAATGATGGGAATCGAACCCACGTAGTCAGCTTGGAAGGCTGAGGTTCTACCATTAAACTACATTCGCATCACAATAATAATTGTATCACAAAAATATATATTGTCAATATTTTTTGACTAATCAAATGAAAATTTTAGCTAATACTCAAATTTATTTCTAAATGCAACCCTAAAATCAAAAAGGATTGCGTTTAACTAAGAAAATAGATTAATTGC
>CANQTA010000063.1 GCA_947626655.1 uncultured Bacilli bacterium | reverse complement strand
AATCCTTTTGTAGTAAATAAAAATAATAAAGGACAATTAGATGAAACATTTTTAAGAGAAAATTTTAAAGGTAATCATAAAAAAAGTACAAATTTTACAATGCCTAGGAAAGCTAGAAAGAATGGCCAAGAAGCAAAATTAATAGGAAGTAGTAATGAACAAATATGCATAGCTTCAGGAATAAATGATATGAATAACGTATTTTTTGAAATAGCAGGAAGAGGTCAACTAAAAAACGATTCATTAGAAAAAATATTAAAAAACAAAATAGAAGCTGGTTCAATAATATCAACAGATAAAAGATCAAATTACAAAACAATATTAAGATTATTTAATGTAGCAGAACATAATACTTACCAATCGAATACAATTGAAGCATATAAGAACTTAGGAAATATAAATGCTTTGCATAGTAGATTTAAAGAATTTATAAGAGGAATGCATGGTGTATCAACCAGAAGATTAGAAAATTATTTAATATGGTTTTCATGGATTGAAAATTTTAAAAGAATGAAGATAAAAGCAATCTAATTATAGATATCATTTTAAATAATAAATATGAAAAATCTATTAGAGATTATCCTAATACTTCTTATTTATTTATGGATTATTGGAATGATAATCAATATGGTCTAACATAGATACTAAAAATTGGTAAAACTATGCTTAAGCATTAAAATTAATTAGGTATTTTTAAAATTTGACCGATGCTTATAATATTTGTTGATAAATTGTTTAATTTTTTTATGGCATCTACTGTTGTGTTGTATTGCTTGGCAATATTGTATAAAGTATCTCCCTTCTTCACTTCATAAGTTAGGTAATTAGAGCCAGTATTACTATTAGTTGGTATTTTTAAAACTTGACCAATACTTAATATATCACTCGTTAAGTTATTAAGACTTTTTAAAGCTGCAACTGAAGTTTTGTAGCGATTAGCAATAGCATAAAGTGTATCACCTTTTTGAACAATGTATGTCGAATAAGTAGAAGAATTAGAAGGTATTTTTAATATTTGACCTATTTTTAAAATATCACTACTTAAATTATTTAAACTTTTAAGAGCATTTACTGTTGTATTAAAACGTTTGGCTATTCCATAGAGTGTATCACCACTCTTTACTACATAAGTATCATTAGTATTATTGTTAGATTCGTTATTAATTGCACAATCATTTAAATTACCATATAAAGAATTTAATTTATTCCAAGTATTATTGCCAACAATGCCATCAGCAGTCAGCTTATTATTAATTTGAAATCTTTTAACAGCATTTTCGGTTTCTAAATCAAAATTACCAGTTATGGCCTCCGGATAATATAAAAGAGCTTGCAATTTAACTTGAAGATCACGGACTTCATTACCGGTTGAACCTTTCTTTAAAGTGGGATAAAGACTAATGGGACTAATCGGATTTTCTGTATAACTTAATATTTTTTCCCAAGTACTACTATTAACAATTCCAGTTTCAACTAGATTATTCATTCTTTGAAAGACTTTTACTCCTTCTTGGGTTGCAGGACCATAACTACCACTAATCACTCCATTGTAAAGGCCTAACATTTTTAATTTTTCTTGCAGAATAATAACATTTTCGCCTGTATCACCAACTTGTAAATTACTAAACATTTTTACAATCACCTACTCTATTATATTCACCTAAATGAAAAGTTATTAATATAATAAATTAGAGGTGGCTAATGGCAAAAGGTTATTTAAAAGTTAATGTTTATGGTGATACAGTTGCTAATCCGATTAAAAATGCAATTATTAGGATTTTAAAAGATGGGCAAGAAATTTTTAGAACTCAAACTGATGAATCAGGACAAAGCGGGATTATTAGTTTAGATACTGTAAGTAAAGATTATTCTGAACAAGAGCAATACGAAGTTCGGCCTTATGAAACTTATGATTTAGAAGTAGCAGCATTGGGACTTAATAGTACTATAATCAAAGATATTCAAATATATGATGGAGAAACGGCTATACAAGATGTTTATTTAAATTCAATTGATAATGATAAAGGTACCAAGACTTGGGAAATTCCTCCGAATACTTTATGGGGTGAATATGCTCCTTATATTGAAGAAAATGGTAATGAAAATGCTAATATTGCACCGATTGTTTTAAAAAATGTTGTAATTCCTCAAAATATTATTGTTCATGATGGTAATCCTAGTAACACTAATGCTCCTAATTATACAGTTCCTTTTATAGATTATATTAAAAATGTAGCTAGTAATGAAATTTATAGTACTTGGCCGACGGAGACTATTAAAGCAAATGTATTAGCAATTATCTCTTTTACTTTAAATCGTATATATACGGAATGGTATAAAAGTCGAGGGTATGATTTTACAATTACATCAACGACTACTTATGATCAAAAATATACAAGAAATGGAACCATTTATGATAAGATTGCCAAAGTAGTTGATGAAATATTTAATAATTATATTAAACTTGGTTATCGGATGGAACCACTTTTAGCTCATTATAAAGCTAATACTTCAGAAAGCGGTTATTTAAGTCAATGGGGAAGCAAAGATTTAGGTGATAAAGGTTATGATGCTTTACAAATTTTAAGATATTATTATGGAAATGAGGCTAATATTTATAAAGCTTCAGTAAATACTAATTATCCCTACTCTTTTACACAAACTTTAAAAGAAGGCGATTGCAATAATGATGTTTATGTTTTACAAAATGCTTTGAATTTTATTCGAAGTAGTTATCCAGCTATTCCGATGATTGATAATCCTTCTGGTTACTTTGATAGTAAGACTACGGAGGCTGTCAAAACGTTTCAAAAAATATTCTCTCTTAGTCAAACTGGCCAAGTAAATTATGATACTTGGTATAAAATATCATATATATTAACGGCTGTTGCTGATTTAACCAAAAATTTATTTTAAAAAAATATTAGGAATTAAAACTTTCTAATATTTTTTTAGTTATATTTAAAAATTACGTTTAGTGTTATGTTTTTTGTGATAATGTTTGTGGCGGTTTAAGAATAAATAAATTATTATTAATAACAAACATATAGGAATAACAATATTTAAATGAGCAGTTAGATATTTAGTTAAAGATAAATTAATATTTTGAGTTAAAAAAACATCTTCGGTAAAAGTTTTATCCAAATAATGATAAGTTATAGTACCTAATTTATCACCCTTTTTATACTTATAGTTTAAAGTTTTAACACCATCATATTCATAACTAAAGTTTTCTTTATTAAAATCACTAATATAAATACTGATATCGTTACTAGGATATATTTTATATTCTTCTTCTTTAGAATACTCAATAGGTAAACTTAAAATTTCTTCATTTTTAGAAACAATATTTACTTCTTCATAATTTTCATTTAAAAATTTAACTACAGTTAAAGCATCATCAATATTATAGGCAGTTCCATATATTCGAGGAGCTCCAAAGGTTAATAAAATTAAATTTTTATCTTTAACATCAATAATTGATGACATACATAAACCGGCTTTAGAAGTAAAACCTGTTTTACTACCTATTATAGGCGATAAATCATAAATATTATTTTGATTATAGTAAAAAATAGTAGCTTCTACTTCTAAACCATTGGTTAAAGTATAATTTTTGGTTTCATATATTTGTTTAAATAAATCATTTTTTAAAGCATACAAAAGTAATTGTAATACTTCCCGAGGTGTACTGTAATGATTAGCTATATCATAGCCAGTAACATTTGCAAAATGCGTATTAGTTAAATTTAATTCTTGAGCTTTAGCATTCATTAAATTAATAAATTCTTGAGTACTACCAGCAATGCCATAACCTAAGGCTGTAGTAGCATCAGCTCCGGAAGGTAAGATTGAAGCATATAATAAATCTAAATATGTGACTTTATCGCCAACTTTTAAACCCGCTACGGAAGCATCATATGGTACTTCATTTAACATTGTATCAGTAATAGTAACCACTTCATTTAAATCTTTAATATTTTCAATCGCAGTTATAGTTGTCATAATTTTAGTAAGACTAGCTATGTTTATTACTTCATCTGCTCCTTTTTCGTATAAAACTTCATTAGATTCAGGATCATATAATAAAATGTTTTTAGAATGCATGGAAGGAAGTTCCATACTAAAGACGGAAATTGGCACAATTAAAAAAAATAACAATATATAATATAACTTCTTCATAACTTCACCTATGTTATAATTATATCATTATTATTATTTTATTTATAGTTTTTATTAATTATTTTAATTGCTATTGTATGCTTGAACTGTACTATGGTTGTTTTCGCCTAGAGCTTCTTGTAGTCTTGCTTTGACCCAATCTATATGTTCAGATGCCACATATATAGTAATATTATTAGAAACTGATGCATTATTCGTATCATTAAAAACACCAAACATAGCTTCATAATTGGTTTTATTAGTTATTGTACTATAAGCTGCTTGTGGCAATTTTATTTCTATTAAATTTGTACATCCTCTAAACATTCCTACAACACTTGCTAATTTTGACATTTGCCAATTGCTTAAATCTACTGTTACTAAATTTTGATTTCCACTAAACATTCCTGCAAATGAACCATAAGCAGTTTTATAACCAACATTTGTTACTTTAGATACATCCCAGTTAGCTATTGGACTTATATCTTTCAATTTAGTACCATTAAACATATTACTCATATCAGTTACATTAGAGACATTCCATCTACTTAACGGACTTATATCACTTAAACCTCCACAAGCTGTAAAAGTATCACTCATACTTGTTACATGTGAGACATTCCAATCTTTTAGTGGGGTTAAATCTTTTATACTTGTATAATAAAACATACTATTCATATTTGTTACACTTTGTACATTCCATTCCTTTAATGGGCTTATATCTACTAATTTAGAACTATATTGAAATAAACCTTGCATATTGGTTACACTAGATACATCCCAACTACCTATTGGGGTTAAATTTGTTAATGATAAGCTATCAAATAAACTTTGCATATTTGTTACATGTGATACATCCCAGTTGGCTATTGGACTTAAATCTGTTACCAAAGTATTAGCAAATAAACCTCCTATATTTGTTACTTTTGTAAAATCAAAGAAATCACTTATTGGTGTCAAATCGCTTATTTTAGTACCATTAAATAAACTATTAATATTAGTTGCACTTGCTAAATTCCATTTTGTTATTGAAGATAAATCACTTAATGAAGTGCCATCAAACATATTACTTAAATTAATGATATGAGACATGTCCCACTTTTCTAAAGGGTTTATATCGGTTATATTGTTACATCCAAAAAACATTCCTGATGTAGACGTCAATTTAGGAAAATACCAATTACTTATGGGTGTTAAATCACTTATGTTAGTGCTTCTAAACATATTATTTATTGAAGTAACATTTAAAACATTCCAATGAGCTAAAGCACTTATATCTGATAAATTCTCACATCCCCAAAACATTTGAGCAATATCGTTTACATAAAAAATATTCCAATTACTTAAACTATTAATTTCATTCAAGCTTTTGCAATTATAAAATAAGCGATACATTTGAGTTGTGTTTTTAGTACTCCAACTTGATAAGGCACTTATATCTATCAAATTAATACAATCTTGAAAAGATTGGTTCATAATTATTACTTCACTGGTATCTAAGGCATCACCAGTTATGCTTTTTAAATTAGTAAAGTTATAAAATACATAACCCATATCTTGCGGTGCTCGCATTGGTCCTTCTGCTCCAATATATAAATCATAACTATCTTCTACATTTGGTGTTACTTCTAACCAACCCATTACTTCATCTGATTTGGTGCCTTTACTGGTATCTCCTAATTCCCATGTCTTTATGGCTTTAGTAGTATTGATGTAATCTACTAAATAAATGTTTTGAATCTTTTGATATAACCCTTCTTCATCATAAAATATTGAAACTGTTTTAACTGTTTCTTTATCATTTTGTTTATCTGATATATTTTTATTTAACTTAACTAAATATTTATAAGTACCATTCTCTCGACAGACCATATTCTCGGCTTCTATTTTGACATTTAACATCTTATTGGCTATATAATTTTGATAACTTTCTTTATTGATTAATTCTACTATGGCACTTAAATAATCACTACTATTTCCATCTATTTCAAAACTTGTGTTATATACTTTGGTGTTATTTACTTTTAAAGTACTTAAGTCTAGGGTCTCATCTAATCCTAAACCTTTTAAATATAAAAGAACATCTTCTTTTTCTAAGACACTTCCCATACTACCATTTTCAATGTTTAAGGTTACTTTGATATCACCACTACAACTATATCTGATGTTTTCCATTCCTTTAGATGATACTTCTATTACTTGATGAGTTCCTTCTTCTTTTGTTTTCTCATATCTGTTATCTTTATCTACCGCTCCATAATAGCTTCCAGCATGTACTAATTTCATATCATTATTGTCAACATGGATATGAATATCATCATACAATGTACTTACTGATAATGAGTGTTTCTTGGGAGTATTTGCTGTTATCATAGACTTACTACCATTACCGGTTACTGTTACACTAAAATAAGCATAAGTTGCACTTATTATTAAGAGTAACATCATTAAGACTCCCACTAAGCTTATTATTAATTTCTTATTCTTCATAAGCTTAGCTCTCTTTCTTCAAGAATTAATCTTGGTAAGATATTTGTTAATACCATTGGTATTAACAAACTAAAATATTTTAGTTTG
>CANQTA010000062.1 GCA_947626655.1 uncultured Bacilli bacterium | reverse complement strand
ATTAGTATCATTATACCAAAAAAGAATTCCGTTAGGAATTCATAGAATGAAAAATTTATTTTTCATTTTTCTTGTTATAAATATTTTTAAGTTATTTACAAATATTCATACATTTGATATAATTTATACATAATAAGAGGGAGTGATTCTAATGAAAATGCTAACTGCAGAAATAACTAACCTATTAGATAAGCTATATAATCTACGTGGTGAAGATAGCATAATATTAACAAAAATGGATAAAGAAAGAAATGTAGCAACTGAAACTAAAGAAAGAACAACAAAAGAAAAAGCGACTTTGGAAGAAAAAATTGAAAGCTTAACGGAAGAAGAAAGAGTCTTAGGGGAAGAAGGAGAAAAATTATTATCAGCTCTTAGTCGAATAAAAACAGAAGACTTTAAGATTGTTTTAGAAAAGTTGAAAGTTGATTTTAATCCGGATAAATTAAGTGAAGATGTTAATAGATTATTACCAAAGACGATTGAAAAGGTTCAAGAGGATACAAAGAAAGCTCAAGAAGAATTAGTTAAAGTAGAAGCAGAAATGAGTGAAGCGGAAGCAACAATTGAAGAATTAGCAATTAGAAAAGAAGAAGCTTTAGCAAATCAAACTAAGTTGAATGAATATTTTGAATTAGCTTTAAATGGAAATATAAATATAACAAGAGATTCAATTACTTCACTTTTGGAAAAATTTGATTTGACTGAAGATGAATCTAGAGAAGCAGCAAAGATTATGATGTTCCCAGAAGATGCTTTATATGATTATGAAAAAAGAAGTAAAAATAATGCTGGTTCAGGCAAGAGTATTTCCGAGGTTTTTGCTGAAGCTAAAGAAAGTAGTGAAAATTCTGAATCACATGAAAAATCTTTATCACCTAAGGAAGAGCTTATCAATTTGTTAACAAATTTAGGATTTGATTATTTAGATTTTACTAACAATGATTTAGATAAAATATTAGCTAATTACAATGAAGATACTTTAATGAACAATGTGAAATTTGCAAAAGAGCAAAATTTAAGACTAGATATGTTTATCGAAAATTCAGCATTGTTATATGATAGAGAGTTTAAGGCAAAGATAGAAAAATTAATTGCAGTTGGTAAAGAAGCATTGGATATTTATTTAAATCCAGAAATATTAATAAAATATAATAAAGATGATTTAGAAAATACTATTAATACCTTAAGAAATAGTGGGCTAGATCCTAAAAAAGTACCACTTATAGCATATTAGGAGGCTAAAATGACATTACGAGAAAAATTAGATTTATTTGAACTTCCCGAAGAAGAAGTAAAAAAAGCTGAAAGTGGAAAATTCTTAGCAGCACTTGAATATGTAACGGCGGAAGAAATAAAAACAGTTTTAGCTTTTCTAAGAAGTAAAGGATTATCTATTGAAAAAGCTAAAGAATTAAAAGTAGCAACTAATGATTTGAGTAAATTAAAAACTAATGTTAACTTTGTTGAAGATGTTCATGAAATGGCTCTTTTTAATGAAGATGCTAATCGTTTAAGTGGTAATGGTTTAGATATTTTTAAAAGAATTAATTATTGTAAAAAAAATAATATAGAATATAAAAATGCTGATGGGCAATATGAAAAATTCTTGTTTGATGAATCATTATTTCAAAAAGTTGTTACTAGAGGTAATGTAAGTCCTAGTGTAGAATCAATGAATTTTGTTCCTGAAGATGATTTAATTACTTTAGAACCAGTTGGCATTGATAATTATGATGATGATAAAACTGTAGAAGTTTCACCAATGGTTGTTGATGAATTTAGAAGCGCAAGTCAAGATTTAGAAAATATTGAAGCCAAAACAACTGATTTTGCAACAGTTCGAAGGGAATTAGAAAATCAATTAGCTGAGTTAGATTCTTATCGAAATTCAAATAATGATTTTGCAGATGAAATTAGTTTTAATGATATTGAACCGGAAAGTTATGGAATGGGGAGAGGTAGAGCGGCATGAAATTTTTAGAAAAGTATGATTTTTCCAAAGAAGATATTGCTTACTTTTTAAATAATTCTCCAAAAAAATTAATTGATGCAACCAAAAAAAGTAAGAAATTAGTTTGTGCTAATATTGAATATTTAAAAGAGTTAGGCGTTACTAATTATCAACAAATATTCTTAGAATATTATGATATGTTTTTAATGGATCATAGTAATTTTGTGGGAGTATTTTCTAAATATGAACCAGAGGATTTAATTGAAAAGTTAAAGAAAAATATTAAAATAGTTGAATATTTGTAAGATGCAGATGCATCTTTTTTATTGTAGTGAATAGTGATATAATTTTGATGTGAGGTATTTTATGAAATTAGTAGTTTTGTTAATGATAAGTTTGTTAGTTACAGGGTGTGGAAAAGAGAAAATTATTGAAGATACTTCCAAAGATGTTTTATCAACAAATATGAGTAATGTAGAGGTTTATAGTGATGTTTATTTACAGGATATTATTAATTTAGAAAATAAAGATGCTAAAATTGTTAGTGATAATTATCAAATAGATACTACTAAGCTTGGTAAACAAGAATTAGAAGTGTATTATGAATTAGATGATAAAAAATATGTTTATAAATTTGATTTAGCTGTTACAGATACAACTCCGCCTTTAGTTTTTAGTGGGACTAATAAGACAGTTAATGTGGGTTATGAAAAAGATTTATGTAATTTGATTACTTATGGTGATAATTATACCGGTGATGTTAAATGTAAGATTACTGGAGATTATGATGTTACTAAAAAGGGAACTTATAAATTAGTTTATACTTTAAGTGATAGTAGTAATAATATTAAGGAGGTCAATGTTACTTTAAAGGTAGTGGAACCGACAAGTGGGGGAGGAACTACAACAAATACGACTCCTAAAAAGACAGAATTTAGTGATATTTATAGTAAACATAAAAGTGATAAAACAGAAATAGGAATTGATGTATCAAAATGGCAAAGTAATGTCGATTATAATAAAGTTAAAGCAGCTGGGGCTACGTTTGTGATGATGCGTATTGGGGTTGAAGGTAGTAAAACTGGTGAATTAAGTATTGATGAATATTATAAAGATAATATTAAGAAAGCTAAAGAAGCAGGGCTTAAAGTTGGAGTTTATCTTTATAGTATTGCTACTTCAGTAAAAGAAGCAAAAGAACATGCTAAGTGGGTAGTAGATACTTTAGATGGTGAAAAATTAGATTTGCCTATAGTTTTTGACTGGGAGAATTGGTCGAATTGGAATAGTTATAAAATTAGTTTTCATGAGATAAATGAAATAGCAAATACTTTTATGAGTGAAGTTGAAAAATCTGGATATACAGGAATGTTATATAGTAGTAAATTTTATTTAGAAACTATATGGACGAATAAAAATAATCATCCAGTTTGGCTTGCTCATTATACAAGTAAAACCAATTATGAAGGTGATTATATGATTTGGCAACTTTGTAATGATGGCCATATTGATGGCATTAATGGTGATGTTGATATTGATGTTATGTATAAATAGATTCTTAAGGGAATCTTTTTTAATGTAAAGTTATTGGGGATTTAATTTATAAATTATTATATTAATGTTATAATAAAAGTAGGAGAGTGATAATTTGAAAAGTGTAGCAATAAAAGGGGTTAAAGAGTTTGAAATTAAAGAAATAGAGGAACCTCAAAAAGAAGAAGGTAAAGTTTTAATTGATGTAATTAAGACGGGTATTTGTGGTTCAGATATCCATTATTGGGATTTAGGTAATCCAGTAGGACTTGTGATGGGACATGAATATTGTGGTAAAGTTGTCGATAATGGAGGAAGAGAAGATTTAAAAGTTGGTGATTTAGTAACAGCTTTACCAATATCGCCATGTGGTCATTGTGAGGCTTGTTTAAGTGGTAATATTCATTATTGTGCTGAAACTTGGGCGCATGCTAGTGGACTTTCATTAGATAATCCTGGGGGTTTAGCTCCTAAACTTAAAGTTCGTAGTGATATGGTTTTTAAAATTCCGGATGGGATGAGTGCTCAGGAAGGGGCTTTAGTAGAACCGACAGCGGTTGGTTATCATGCTATTTGTTTAGCAGATATTAAAGTTGGTGATGATGTATTAGTTATTGGTGGTGGAATTATTGGTTTAGTATGTGCTATGTTTGCCAAAAAAAGTGGAGCTAGTCGTGTTGTTGTTTCAGAGACTAATAAGCAAAGAGGAGAAATGGCAATTAAATTAGGAGTTGCTGATGAGTGGATTTTGGCAACAGATGAAAATACGATGGCTTTAAATGCCTCTAAGTTTGATAAGGTATTGGAGTGTTGTGGCAATTCACCAGCTGTTAATAGTGCAATGAATTTGGTAAAAGCAGGAGGAACGGTAATTCTAGTGGGAGTTTCTATGTTACCAATTAATTTTGCTAGTATTACTCCTGTTATGAAAGAAGTAACGATTATTGGGGCAATTGCATATAAAAAAGAAGAATTTGCAAAATGTATTCAAATGATAGCTGATAAAGAAATTGATGTTAAAAAATTTATTTCGAAAACAATTACTTTAGAGGAAGTACAAGCAGCTTATGAAGAACTTACAAGTGGGAACACAGATAGCATTAAAATTTTAGTTGATCCAAATAAATAAAAGTATTAAGAATTAGTTTAATAAACTAGACTAGTTCTTTTTTTTTTATTATAATATTAAGGAAATGAGGTTTTATCATGAAATTGAAACATAGTTATTTTTATACTTTAAGAAATGATGCTAAAGATGAAGAAAGTATTAGTGGTAATCTTTTAGTGCGCTCAGGAATGATTAAAAAAGTAGGGGCAGGTATTTATATGTATTTGCCAATGGGACTTAGAGTTTTAGATAAAATTAAAAAAATTGTTAAAGAGGAAATGGATAAAGCGGGGGCAGAAGAAGTATTAATGCCTAGTTTAATTCCTAGTGATTATTATGAGGCATGTGGAAGAATTGAATTATTGGGTAAAAGTATGTTTAGTTTGTATGATCGTTTTGATAAACCTTTTGTTTTGGGACCTACTCATGAAGAATTATTTACGATTGCAGCTAAAAATGTTGTGAAAAGTTATAAAGATTTACCATTTACTATTTATCAACAAGCACCAAAATTTCGTGATGAACCAAGACCGAGATATGGACTAATTCGAGTTCGAGAATTTATTATGAAAGATGCTTATTCATTTGATCGGGATGAAGCTGGGTTAGATATTTCTTATAATAAAATGAAAAAAGCCTACAATAATATATTTGATCGATTAAAAATTGATTATAAAATTGTTAAAGCTGATACAGGAGTTATGGGGGGTTCTTTGTCAGAAGAATATCAAGCTGTGACTGATATTGGGGAAGATGTTTTAGTATTATGTGATTCTTGTAATTATGCTTCTAATATTGAAATATCAGAAGTAGTATCTAGAAAAAGTGAAGCTGTTGAAGAGAAAAAGCTTGAATTAGTAAGTACTCCAAATATGAAAACGATTGAAGAAGTAGCTAATTATTTAAAAGAAGATTCTAAAAATACAGTTAAAGCTTTATTAATGAATGTTAATGATGAATTAGTAGTATTTTTTATAAGAGGAGATAGAGAATTAAATTTAAATAAAGCTAGTAAATTGTTAGGTGTCTCAGAAATAAACTTTGCAAGTGATGAATTGATTGCTACTTCTAATGCTGTAGCGGGTTATACAGGGCCAATCGATTTAAAAGCTAAAATAGTTATTGATAGAGAAATATTAAATATGCATAATTTCATATGTGGTGCTAATAAAGAGGGATATCATTATAGAAATGTTAATGTTTCAGATTTTACTTATGATGTAGTTGGTGATATTTCTAATGTACAAGAAGGAGATATTTGTCCAGTTTGTGGAGGAAAGTTATATTTTAAAAAAGGTATTGAAATAGGTAATTTATTTAAATTAGGTACTAAATATGCAGAAAAATTAGATTTAACTTATCTTGATGAAAATAACAATCAAAATGTTGTAGTTATGGGTAGTTATGGTATTGGAGTAGGAAGAATTTTAGCTAGTATTGTTGAACAAAATAATGATGAAAATGGGATGATTTTACCTTTAGCAATTGCTCCTTTTCAAGTATGTATTGTTTTAATTGATAATAAAGATGAAAATCAAGTTACTTATGCTAATAAATTATATGATGAACTGACTAATTTGGGAATTGAAGTTTTATTAGATGATCGGGATGAAAGACCTGGTGTTAAGTTTAAAGATATGGATTTAATTGGTATTCCTTTAAGGATAACTGTTGGTAAAAAAATTGTTGATAATATAGTAGAGATTAAAGAAAGAAACAAAAAAGATTTTATCGAAGTAACTACTTTTGACTTAGTAGATTATGTTAAAGATTATTTAAAACAAAATAAAAATTAAGTTAAAGAAAAAATAATAAGAAAAATTTATCTTATTATTTACGCATTATACTTTTAGGATAGGGTTTTCTTATATCGGTATTGTGAAGAAGATAATCAATCGAAACAATATAATATGTAGCTAAAGTGATTAATTGTTCATAAGTCATTTGATTGGTTTCAGTTTCATAACGGGAATATTGTTGTTGACTAATGTTAAGAATTTTAGCAATGTCTTTTTGAAGTAAATCTTTATCTTCTCTTAATTCTTTTATTCGGTTCAAATTTTAACACCTCTTTTGATTATCTCCATTTTCTCATATTTCAAAGAAAAAGGGCAGCGTTTTTGACACTACTTTTTACTTTATTTTTAGTTAAAATAATTACCAAATAAAAAAATAATTTATAACTCTAATATTGAAATATAAACGAATATTGATTATAATTAATATTAAGAAATAAATAATAAATGTTAAAGAAAAGGATGAAGAGGATGAAAGCCAAACTAAAATATTTTAGTTTGTTGATACTATTAGTATCAACAA
>CANQTA010000061.1 GCA_947626655.1 uncultured Bacilli bacterium | reverse complement strand
AACAAAATGAAGCTAGTTTTCAACACTAAAAAAATAAGAGATTTTATTTATCTCTTATTTTGGCTGTGAATAGTAACGATTTTACTTTTTGATATTGAATCTTTTTAACCTATTAAAAAAATGATTAGCTTAATGAAGCTTTGTAAATAATTTTTCTAAATTTTCCTTTTTAATAATAAAGTATACGTTTCTAGTTGTCACTTTTAATTTCCCATTTTGATCAACACCTTCTTTTAAATAAATTTCTACATTGATAATATTTTGTTCAATTAATTTTAAAAATTCAAAAAAACCTTTTAATTTATAAGTATCCAATTTGACATATTTGTAAAAAATGCCTTCTTTTCGACGATATGGATAGGCTGTAACAACCGCTAATTTATTAAGTTTTACCTTTAATTTGGTTTCCAATCTTTTAAATGACCAATAACAAATACTTTCAACAAATTGCTCATCATTATATAAATCTAAAAAGATTTTACCACTGTAATAATCGACATTTAACCTAAATTCATTATCATAAACTTTCCTGTTATCATGATGATAAATATTTGCATAAAAAATATTTTTTCCATTTTTTGAAAAATGATACTTCTTAAATAGGTAATCTAAAGCATTTTCACTTTTTCTCTCGGGTGCACAAGTAAATAATGTAATAGGACTTTTGGTATATCCCAATTTACACTTTATTTCAATGTCCAAAAATCTGGCTTACATAATTGATCCTCTTTTTTACACAATAAAGTTTCAAATGTATAACCAACTCCAGTTGTCCCGCGACGAAATGATTTAACCTCACCCAATTTTTTTATTTTGACAAATTCTTCTTCTAATATTTTAAAACTATTTTTCATCCAAAACTCCTCTTTCGTTAATATTTATAACATAAAAACAGTGCAAATTTTAGAAAGTTTTGTCGAAAAAGTAATTTTTGTAAAAAAAACGTAAAAATAAATTTTTAAAAGACGCATTTTTATATATAAAGTATATAATTATAATAGAGGAGCTAAATAAATCGAGGATGTAATATTGAAAAAAAGAATAAAAGGTTTAGATATAAATTGGCTCTTTTAACAAATTACCATCTGTTTAAGATGGTTTTTTATATATTTAAATGCAATAACGATTTAAAAAATTGGTAAGCCTAATACGATTAAAAATATTTGAAACGAAAAAAGCCCATCAAGGCTTTTTATAATCAACATGGTGTCTCGTTGGAGATTTGAACTCCAGACCCTTCGATTAAAAGTCGAATGCTCTACCAACTGAGCTAACGAGACATAAATTAAATTTGGCTGCCCCGGCTGGGTTCGAACCAACGGAATGTCAGAGTCAAAGTCTGATGCCTTACCACTTGGCTACGGGGCAATTAATATAAAATGGTGGAGGGACATGGATTCGGACCATGGAACCCGAAGGAACAGATTTACAGTCTGCCGCGTTTGACCACTTCGCTATCCCTCCAATAAAAAATCAAAAATGGTGCCGACAGAGGGAATCGAACCCCCAACCTACTGATTACAAGTCAGTTGCGCTACCAATTACGCTATGTCGGCAAAAATATGCGGCACCATCAATCCAAAAATAACATGGTGGGCGATATAGGACTCGAACCTATGACCCTTAGTTTGTAAGACTAATGCTCTAACCAACTGAGCTAATCGCCCGGAATAAATCTTGAATAACACCCAAGACAATTAGAATTATACTATACAAAATTTAAATATGCAACATATTTTTTTGATTTTTCTTAAAAAATCAATCCTTTTTGAATTGCATAAGGCAAAAAATGGTCGCGAATTGATGACGAGAGATTATAATCTGTTTCTCCTAAAGAATACCAATGATAATCCAATATTTCATCATTAGGCTGTAATAAAACATGAATTTGTTTAGTTGCCAAAAACATATTCATTTCAATTGTTACATCTGAATCACTTTGAGCGGCTTCTTTAAAACACATAATTGGTAATAAATCTTCTTCACAAAATTCAAATCCTTGTCCTACTTCTTCATTAACTTCTCTTAAAGCGGCAGTTATTTCTGTTTCTCCGGTTTCAACACCGCCACCAATTAAAGTCCAAGAATTTGTTTTACTACTTCGAACTGATTTTACTATTAAAAGTTTACCATCTTCTACAAATGCAATTCCAACTACTCTTTTGAATTTTTCCATCTACTATTTCTTCCCTCTATTTAATTTTATCATACTTTTTTTACATCATCTTATTTTTCTTGTCAAATTAAGTAAAATTGTGTTAAGATTATACTACAAAAACTTTTCCCACAGAAAGGTTTTAATATGCAAAAAAATTATCAAGTTGGTAAATTCTACTTAGACGAATACCAAATGCAACTTTTAAATAATGATACCAACACTATTGTAATAGCAGGAGCTGGCGCCGGTAAAACACTCACAATCATTGGTAAAATCAATTACTTAATCGATAATAAAATAAATCCTACTCATATTTTAGTAATTTCCTTTACAAACGCTTCCGTAAATGACATCAAGAAAAAATTAAGTTACGATAATATAGATTTTTACACATTTCACAAATTAGCAATGAGTATTTTAGAAAAAGCCCAATTTAATTATAAAATCGCTAATGATACCCTTTTAAATTACATTATAAATGAATATTTATCTACTCTTTCACCAACTAACCAAAAAAATATTTTAAAATATTTAAAAATCAACACATCTTATTCCAAATTTTTAATAAGCAAAGAATATCAAAGTTTTGTAAAACTTATCGAAACTTTTATTAATTTATGGAAAACTAATAATTTAAAATTTTCTGATATTCCCCTTAATAATTACACCAAATTAGAAAAAAATATTTTACTTTTAATTTTTCAAATTTATGAAATATACACCCAAGAAAAAATGAGTAATAATACTTTGGATTTTGATGATTTAATTTTAATGGCTGCTAAATATGTAAAAAACACCAAATTAAATTATGAATATATTATTATTGACGAATTTCAAGATACCTCCTTTTTACGATTAAATCTTATAAAAGAAATATATAAATATACTAATGCTAAAATTATTGTAGTTGGAGATGACTGGCAATCCATTTACCGATTTAGTGGATGTGATTTAAATATTTTTATTAATTTTACTAATATTTTTACAAACACTAAAACAATTAAACTAGTAAACACCTATCGTAACAGTCAAGAATTGATAAATATTGCTGCAACCTTTGTTATGAAAAATCCTAAACAAATTTCCAAAAGTTTAAAATCGAATACTCACACTGACCAACCGTTAATTTTTGTACCATACCAAAATAAAGTTAAAACATTTAAAAAATTATTAGATTATTTAATAACTACAAATGAAGAACTTTTGATATTAGGAAGAAATAATAAAGATATTTACAATTATCTCGATAGTGATTTTAAAATAAAGGATAACCTCTTAATTTACAAAGGAAACGAAATAAAATATTTATCAGTTCATAAATCCAAGGGATTAGAAGCCTATTACGTCATAATATTAAATTGCAACAATGATTATTTAGGATTTCCCAATAAAATTGAAAACAGTGATCTTATAAATAAAATGTATCAAGACAATGAAATACCTTATGCTGAAGAAAGAAGATTATTTTATGTAGCCATAACTCGCTGCAAAAAAAGCACTTACTTAATGTATTCTAAAGATAATCCTTCTCCTTTTATTAAAGAAATTAAAAAAATTACCAAAAAACAATTAAAAAGGCTTAAATATTTTCGGTAACTTTTGAAATAAAAATACCATCTTCAGTAAAATTCAATACAATTTTATTTTCATTATTCAATTTAGTTAAATAAGCTTTAATTGTGGCACTTATTAAATAATATTGAACACTATTTATTTTTATATGATAACTACTAAATATTTTCGTAAGTAACTCATTATAATTTATTGTATTTTCAACCAAATTTAAAATTCTTTTTTCTATATTTTGAACATTTCTAATATTTTCTAAAATTGTATTTTTTGGCTCTCTTTCTATTTGCCCATGAGCTGGAACATAATAACTATAATTAGTTGTTAATAAATAATTTAAAGTATCTAGATAATTTTGCACATCAAATATATATTGAATAGCATACTTTTCAATAATCGAAACATCAGTATAAGCATCGCCTGCAAATAAAACATTATCACTAGTAAGAATACCAATCATTTCATAAGAATGACCTTTTAAATCAACAACTGAAAGACCAGAAATATTTAAATTGGCAATATCCATACAATTACTTGGTTTAGCCATAAGAAATCTATTTTGTAATTCTTTTAAAGGATTACTACCAAATAACAAAGTTGGTTCTAATAAAGGATTATTGATAAAATAACTTTCAACATTACTAGAATAAACCGGAATATTATATTTATCTTGTAAATATTTATTAGCACCAATATGATCAGCATGACTGTGCGTATTAATAATGCATTTTAAATGCCAATTGCAATTCTCTAAAATTTTTTCAATTATTTTTCCATAATCTTTACCATTTCCTGTATCAACCAAACAAACTTCCTGATTATTTAAAAGATAAAACCCAATATTGACTGGTCTTTGTAAAACGTATGTCTTATCACCCAATTTAACTAACTCATCCATGTAATCTCCTTTAAAATATTTTAAGCTTTGTCTCTATTCAAAAAACTTTTTAAACCTTCTAGTCCAAAAATAATTGTGCCCCCTATAAAGAAGAATAAAATATTGAAATTAGTAAATGTTAAATAATCTTTAGGAACATCTAAAGTTGTTGGACCCATAACAATAGCATAAACAGAAGCTATCATCATCCCTAAAATGGCATAAATTGTTGCACTTCGTTTCTTATCTAAACATTTTCTTAAAAGTTTAGTAAAATATAAAATACCAAAAATAACACCTAGACCAAAAATAATTAAAATTGGTAAAACACTAAAATCAAAATGCAAAAAAGCTTTTATTTTAGTAATAATTGGAATATAAATACCAAAAATAAGTAAAATTGTGGAACCTGAAACCCCTGGTAAAATCATCGCCGATATAGCAATCATCGCTGCTAAAAAAACATAAATAATTGTTCCAATATTTAAAGTATCAATATTAAAAGTACTACCAACCACCCGATTTAAATAAGTAATTAAAATTACCAACAAAGCTCCCAAAATACTAAAAATAAGATTAGTATATCTATCTTTCAAACTTTCTTTTTCTTCTTTAATCACAATAGGTATAGCAAAAATAATAAAGCCTATGAATAACGATGACATTTCATAAATATACTTATCAAATAAATTAGCCAAGAATAAAACAGCTAAAATCATCCCAATACCCCAACCAATAGCTAGTTTAAATAAATAACCAAGTGCTTTTTTCTTTTTAGCAAAATCACCCCGAAAAAGATCATCCAAAGCTGTAATAAAATTATCATAAAATCCTAATATAAAAGCCACAGTCCCTCCAGAAACTCCAGGAACACTATCAGCCAAAGCCATACAAAAACCATTAATAAAATTATTTATATATTCTTTTATTTTCTTCATCTTTTTCTACCCTTTCCAATCAATTATAGCAAAACCACCTATCAAATGGCGTCCCCGAGAAGATTTGAACTTCCGACCCCTCGCTTAGGAGGGGTATACTCTCCATCAGTTAGAACACCAAATCTTTTTATCTTTTCCCCCTTATAATTAAGGGCTTTTAAGCAATTTTTTTAATTAATTTGAACTTGGTTTATTGTTAAGAGTGCCGATAAATGGTGCCATTGTCATTTTTAGATAGTTTGCATTTGGCTCATCATTTCATCAAATTTGTTAGCACATGCTACCTTAGAAGCCTCAAATGAATGTGTATATATTTCCATTGTTATTGATACATCTGCATGACCTAATCTTTTACTTACTGTCTTAGGGTCTATTCCACTATTAATTAATAAACTAGCACATGTGTGTCTTAATTCATGAAAACATATAGGGTCTAGATTATATTTTTTTACTATCTTCCTTAAAATATGGTCGCAAGTTCCCGGAAACATATACGAACCATCTATTGCAGTAAATATTCTGTCATCAGTGCCTTTCCATCTTTGCTTATTTATTAATTTGTAAGCATTTTGCCATTCACGATATTCTTCTAATTGTTTGATAGTAGATTCACTTAACATTATTTCTCTTTTAGATGATTCTGTTTTAGTAGTTTTTTCATCAATAACTCCCTCAATAACTTTTAATGATTTAGTAATGCTCATTGTTCTTGTAGAAAAATCTATGTCCGACCATCTCAAAGCACAAATCTCACTTCTTCTTGCACCACTATCTAATGCAAGAACTATTAAGGTTTTATATTTGATTGATTCATTATCAAGAACATCTAATAATTTCTTGACTTGATTCAAATCATAAAATCTTTTTTCTTTATGTTCCCTCTTAGGTTTATTGGCTTTTAAATTAGGATTTTTATCCATAATTTCCCATCTAATTGCTTGATTGAATATTACATTAATAACTTTGTATAGATTATACATTGAATGATAACCTAATTCTCCTTTTTTTCCTATTTTTAATTGTTGATACATATCATCAAGTATTAATGGTGTAATTTTATTCAATTTAATTTTACCAATAATAGGATTTATTCTTGCCAAAGATTTTTTATAACCAAATGTAGTTACTTGTGAGATATTTGGAATACAATATTTCTCAATAAAGATTTCAGATAATTCCTCAAAAGTTAAGTCATTGATCTTCATCGTTTTACCGATATGATAAAATTCGCTTTTAAGTTCTGCCTCTCTTTTTATTGCCTCTGGTTTTGTTCCATTAAAAATTTCTGTTTTTCTTTTTCTATTACCGAGAATATCATAACCAAGTTCAATAGTTATCTTGTATTTGTTTACATCAATTTTATTGATTGCCATAAGTTAATCCTCCTTTATAACTTATCGGCTCAAATACTCGTAAAACTATCTAAAAGTATTATAACATACCGCGAACTATGTCCGCAACCTAACCACAAAAAAACTCCAAGAAAATCTTGGGTTTTTTTGTACAA
>CANQTA010000060.1 GCA_947626655.1 uncultured Bacilli bacterium | reverse complement strand
AATTATATTGAAACAATGATTTAAATATTTCATCTTTTTGAAAGATTTTTATTTCTTTTTTCATTTCATTTAACATAAAATTCGCCTCCTTTCTTAAAATGAAATGCTTTTATCATAACACATCACTTAAGAATAAATTGTCGAATCATGTTTTATTTTTTATAAATATTAACTTTTGCTAACTAACTCACCAAAGATAAGCCGAAATAATATTGCAAAGTTTAATCTCATTCGATATAATATAACTAAAGTAAGGGTAATGATTATGTTAGGTGAAATACTAGAAATTCAAAATAATATCTTAATAATCAAAAAAAATGCTAATATTAGAAATGATATTATTAATTTTTATGTTAAAATAACTGACCAAAACAAAATATTTATTGGTGAAATCATTGCCTTTAAACAAGAAACTATAAATATCAAAATAGTAGGAGAAATAATAAATAATCAATTTGTTTATGGAATAAGTAATAGACCGACTATAAATGGTTTAGTTAAACTTTTAAATAACGATGAAATTAAAATTCTTTTTAATATGACTAATTATAGTCCCGTTAAAAGTGTTTATTTAGGTAAAAGTGCTTTATATCAAAATTATCCTATATATGCTAATATCAATAATTTATTTGCTAATCATTTAGTTGTTCTTGGTAATACTGGTTCAGGTAAATCCTGTGGTATGGCCAGACTTTTACAAAACCTTTTTTATCAAAAAGATGTAAGTCCTAATAAAGCAACCTTTTTTATAATTGATGCTTATGGTGAATATCAAAATGCCTTTAGTATGATTAATTATGTTCATCCCGAATTAAATTTTAAAAGTTATACAACTGATTTAAAAAGTAATGGTGAATTATTACAAATTCCTTTATGGCTTTTAAGCTTAGATGATATTTGTTTATTATTAGATGTTAATGATAAAAATCAAATCTCTATAGTAGATAAAGCTTTAAAAATTGTCAATATTTTTAAAAGAGAAGATGAAGATGTAATAAAATATAAAAATAGTATTATTGCCAAAAGCCTATTAGATATATTTATAAGTGGTAATACTCCTGCCCAAATTAGAGATCAAATATTTTCGGTTTTAACGCGTTATAATACTAAAGATTTAAACTTAGAAACACCTATTTATCTACCGGGTTACACCAGACCATTAAAACAATGTTTAATGATTGATAATACTGGTAAGATTCGTGATATGACTTTGGTAATCAATTTCTTAAATACTTATGTTTTAGAAGAAATGCCTCTAAATTATCCCGATGGTACTTTTCTTTATACTTTAAAAGATTTGTTATATGCTTTTGATTTCGCTTTAATTAATGAAGGATTATTAAATGATAGTAAAATATTTAGTTTAGCTAATGAACTTCGTGTGCATTTAGCAGGTATTATTGATAGTGAATTAAATAAATTTTTTGATTTACAAACTTATTATACCAAAGAAAAATTTTTTACTAATTTAACTCATTTGCATAATTTAAAAGCCCAAGTAATTAATTTAAATCTTAGTAATTTGGATGATCGTTTTGCTAAAATAGTCGCTAAAATATATTCTAAATTTTTATTTGATTATGCTAAAGAGGGAGTAATAGCGCAAAATCCTATTCATATTGTTTTAGAAGAAGCCCATCGTTATGTCCAAAATGATCAAGATGTCAAAATTTTAGGCTACAATATTTTTGAACGCATTGCTAAAGAAGGCCGTAAATATGCTGTTTTATTAAATTTAATTAGTCAAAGACCATCAGAATTATCTCAAACCGTTTTATCTCAATGTAACAATTTTATAATTTTTAAATTGAGTCATCCCGATGATATCAATTATATTAAACCAATGATACCTTATGTAGATGATGAAATGATTGAAAAAATAAAAAATTTACAAGTTGGTCATGCTTTAACTTTTGGAACTGCTTTTACTATTCCCACAATTATTAAATTTGATTTAGCAACTCCAAGTCCTAGCAGTGCTTCTTGTGATATTTCCCATACTTGGTTTTAATTTCCTTTTTTCTTTTTACACTTAATCTTTTATTCAAAGAGTTTTTAGTGTATAATAATTTTAGTGGTAATTATGAAAAGACAAAATTTAAGAAAAATTTTATTAGTAATCTTAATTATTTTAATAATAATAATTTTATTTATGTTTATTTTTAAAAAAGAAGATAATAAGTTTAATATAAAATTAAGCGGTAATAAAGAAAATAGTGTTGATTCATTACCAAATGTTAATATTAATAAATAATTATGAAAGGCTCTAACTATGGAAAATACAATTCCCACATTATTACCTGCCGATCGCTATGTAGTAGTAAATAAAAGTATTTTATCTGATAATGATCGAAGTGTAATTATTAATTTGTATGAACCTCTTATTGGTTCTTTAGGTGTTTCATTATATTTTACACTTTGGAATGATTTAGGAACAATGAATTTAATGAGTAGAGATTTAATTCATCATCATTTAATGGTAGTTTTAAAAGCTGGCATCGGTAATATAAAACTAGCTCGTGAATCTTTAGAGGCATTTGGTCTTTTAAAAACTTTTGTTAAAATTGGTCCCATTAATGATTATATTTACGAATTATATTCACCATTAACTCCCCAAGAATTTTTTAATCATCCCATATTAAATGTGGTTTTATATAATAATATTGGTGATCGGGAATATGCTAATTTAAAAAATATGTATAAAACTTTAAGATTAGATTTAAAAGATTATAAAGATATTACTAAAAAATTAGATGATGTTTATGATACTTCCCGTTTTGTTTTATCTACCGATTTACAAGATAAAGTCAATAGTCCTATTGCAGTGGAATCACGAATTAATTTTGATGAAATTATTGCTAGTATTCCCAAAGGAATTATTAATGAACGAACCTTTAATAAGAAAACTCGCGAACTTATTAATAATTTAGCTTTTATCTATAATATTGATACCCCTAAAATGACTGAATTAATTAGAAGTGTTTTAACTGAATATGGTGGTATAGATAAAAATGGATTGCGTTTAGTAGCTCGTAAAAATTATCAATTTAAAAAGGGAACTCTACCAACATTAGTTTATCGAACTCAACCAGATTATTTAAAAAATCCTTTAGGAGATAATTCCCGAAAAGGAAGAATTATTGCCTTTTTTGAAAATACTACTCCTTATGACTTTTTAAGATTTAAACATAATGGTAGTGAACCTACTGCTAGAGATTTACGCCTTATCGAAAATTTGATGCTCGATTTAGAACTTCCTCAAGCGGTAGTCAATGTTTTAATCGATTATGTTTTAAAAACTAATAATAATAAATTAATTCCTAATTATATCGAAGCTATCGCTGGCGAATGGAAACGGGCTAATTTAAAAACAGCGAGTGAGGCAATGGAATATGCGGAAAAAGAACATAAAAAACGGCAAAAGAAAGAATCTAAAGAAATAACTTATTCGAAAAAACCTAATGTTGTAGAAACACCTATTTGGTTTAATAAAAAAATTCAAGAAGAAAATTTAACCGAAGAAGAAGAAAAAGAATTAAAAGATTTGCTAAAGGAGTTTAAATAAAATGATTATTAAAGATAAAGAAAAATTACAAGAAAATCAAGAAAAAGAATATCAAGAATCACTCAAAAAAGATGATTATAAAGCATTAGTAAAAAAGCTTAAAATAAGCTCTGATGAAGCTCGCAAAAATACTTTGAAATTAGAAGATACTCTTGATGAATTAAAAAATTGTCAAAATTGTCATAATTTATTTGAATGTCGTAATCGAGTTAAAGGGTATGTCTATTTTCCTGAAGTAAAAGAAAGTCATCTTACTTTTTCTTTTGTTCCTTGTAAGTATCAAAAACAAGCTTTTAAATTAGCTGAATCTAAAAAAACTAATCAAAGTATTTTAGCTAATGCTCGCATAAAAGATATCAAAATTACTAAAAATAGAACCCAAGTAATAAAATGGATTAAAGAATATTATGATAAATATAATCCTTATAATACTACTAAAGGTCTTTATTTACATGGTAACTTTGGAACCGGTAAAACTTTTCTTTTAGCCTGTTTATTAAATGAACTTAAATATAAATTTGGCATAAGTATTGAAATAATTTATTTTTCGCAATTACTTAGACAATTAAAAGAAGATTTAAATTCAGTTGGTGAAGAAATATATTATTTAGAAAATGTTGATATTTTATTATTAGATGATATTGGCGCTGAAAAAGTTACTGAATGGGGAAGAGATGAAATATTAGGAACTATTTTACAAACTAGAATGAATAATAGTATGCCAACATTTTTTACTTCTAATTTAACTATTACTGAATTAGAAAAACATTTAAGTTTGACTAAAGATAGTGAAGATTTAGTTAAAGCTCAGAGAATTGTTGAAAGAATTAAATTTTTAACTGACGATATTGAAATATTAGGAAATAATTATCGAGAAGAAAAATTAAACAAAAGTTCGGATTAGTATTGACAAGCTCCTAATTATAGGGTAAAATGATTTTATCAGAGAGTGTTATAAGGAGAATTTATGAGTAAAGCAAAAGAAGAAAAAAATACCGATAAAGCATTAGAGCAAGTACTTAAAGATATTGAAAAACAGTTTGGCGAAAATGCAATTATGAAATTAGGGGCTGAAGATCATATGAAAGTTGATGTTACTAGTAGTGGTTCTATTGCCTTAGATGTTGCCCTTGGAGTTGGTGGTTATCCTAAAGGTAGAATTATAGAAATATATGGACCAGAGTCATCAGGTAAAACAACATTTGCCTTACAAGCTATTGCTGAAGTTCAAAAAAATGGTGGTCGTGCAGCTTTTATAGATGCCGAAAATGCTCTTGATCCAGTTTATGCAAAAAAGATTGGGGTTAATATTAATGAATTATTAATTAGTCAACCTGATTCTGGTGAGCAAGCATTAGAAATATGTGATGCTTTAGTTAAAAGTGAAGCAATTGATATAGTAGTTATTGATTCTGTAGCGGCTTTAGTTCCTCAAGCTGAAATTGATGGCGAAATGGGAGATAGTCATATTGGTTTACAAGCAAGACTTATGTCTCAAGCCTTAAGAAAATTAGCTGGAACATTAAATAGAACTAATACCACTGCGATATTTATTAATCAATTACGCGAAAAAGTTGGGGTTATGTTTGGAAATCCAGAAACAACTCCCGGTGGTCGAGCTTTGAAATTTTATTCGACAGTTCGACTTGATATTAGACGTGGTGAACAAATCAAACAAGGTGAGCAAGTAATCGGAAATAGAACTAATATTAAAGTAGTTAAAAATAAAGTAGCTCCTCCCTTTAAATCTGCTTCTGTAGATATAATGTATGGTGAAGGTGTATCTCATGTTGGCGAATTAGTTGATATTGGCAGTGAGATTGGTGTAATTGATAAAAGTGGGGCTTGGTATTCTTATAATGGTGAAAAAATAGGTCAAGGTAAAGAAAATGTTAAAGCCTATTTAAAAGAAAATCCAGATATTTCAGAAGAAATTGAAAACAAAATTTATGATCATTATGGATTTGCCAAAAAGACTGATGATAAAGAAGAGGCCTAAGCTTCTTTTTTTCTTGTAAAATTAATAATAATATTTATTTAAAATTATTTGCCAAATATTAAATTTTTTACCTTGACTAAAAAAGACTTTTACGCTTATAATTAGATTATGGATAATTATAATTATATTTTTAATATTTTATAAATTTTCTGTAAAAATAGAAATGGAGTGAAAAAAATGGATAATTTAGCCGTTACCATTTTGATTCTATTTCTTGGAATTATTGTAGGAGCTATCGCTGTATTAGTAATTAATTATTTTAAAGGCGTTAGTGCTGAGAATAATGCTAATAAATTATTAGAAAATGCTAAAAAAGAAGCAGAAAAGCATAAAAGAGATACTCTTTTAGAATTAAAAGAAGAATCATATAAATTAAAACAACAAACTAATGAAGAAATAAAAGAAAAAAAATTAGAGATTAAAGACAGCGAAGAAAGACTTATGAGTCGAGAAAATAATTTAGATAAAAGGGAAGAAATGCTCCAAAAAAGAGATGCAGCTTTAGAAGAAAAAGAAAATAATTTGTTAGAACGTGGACAAAAATTACAAGAAAAAGAAGAAAAAATGGACAAAATTCTTAAAGAAGAATTAGAAGAATTAGAAAAAATTTCAGGCTTAAGCAAAACTAAAGCACATGATTTAATTATGGCTAGAGTTGAATCAGATATGTCTTTAGAAATCGCCGAATATATTCGTGACGAAGAAGCTAAAGCTAAATTAATTGCCAATGAAAAAGCTAAGCAGTTAATAATTAATAGTATGGAAAGATATGCCGATGATGTTGTATCTGTTCAAACTGTGTCAACTATCGATTTACCAAATGATGAAATGAAAGGAAGATTAATAGGTAGAGAAGGAAGAAATATTAGAACCTTTGAATCAGTTACTGGCGTAGATTTAATAATTGATGATACTCCCGAAGCTATTGTTATATCTTCATTTGATCCATTAAGAAGAGAAATTGCTAAAATAACAATTGAAACTCTTATTAAAGATGGTCGTATTCATCCAAGCAGAATTGAAGAAGTTTATGAAAAAACTAGTAAAGATATCTTTAATAAGATTACTGAAATAGGTAATAATGCTATTACTGATTTAGGACTTACTAAAATGGATCCTGAATTAATTAATTTAGTTGGTAAATTAAATTTTCGAACTAGTTATGGTCAAAATGCTTTAAAACACTCAATTGAAGTAGCAAACTTATGCGGTTTAATGGCTGCTGAAATTGGTGAAAATGTTAATCTTGCTAAAAGAGCTGGTTTACTTCATGACATTGGTAAAGCAATTGATTTTGAAATTGAAGGTAGCCATGTTGAAGTTGGTGAACAAATTGCTAAAAAATATCATGAAAATGAAACAGTTATTGATGCAATAGTGTCTCATCATGGTGATAGAGCTCCAAAAACTATTATTGCTGAATTAGTAAGTATTGCTGACACTTTATCGGCTGCTCGTCCGGGTGCGCGTAATGACTCACTAGAAAATTACATTAAACGTTTAGAACAACTTGAAGAAATAGGTAATTCTTTTGAAGGCGTTGAAAAAGCTTATGCTATGCAAGCTGGAAGAGAAATTCGCGTAATGGTTAAACCAAATGAAATCGATGATATGGGTAGTTATCGAATTGCCAGAGAGATGAAAGAAAAAATTGAATCTGAAATGCAATATCCAGGAACTATTAAAATAACTGTAATAAGAGAAACTAGAGCTCAAGAAGAAGCAAAATAATGCTTCTTTTTTCTATTTGATAACAAAATAATTTACACAAATCTATTGATTTTTAGAATAATTATCGATATAATCTAATTATGGTAGAAAAATAAAAGGGAGAATGAACTTATGAAATTCAATAACAGATATCTGTTATTGTTAATACCAATGGTATTAACAATA
>CANQTA010000059.1 GCA_947626655.1 uncultured Bacilli bacterium | reverse complement strand
CAGTGACTAATTTTCTCATGGAATACTAAAAAAAATTGTTTTTTTTAAGTTATTATTTAAATAAATAACATATTTTTGCCGACATTTTTACTTAAAAGAATAAAATATTTTTTGATTCTTCTTGGCGATGTGATTCAATCCATTTATCTATCTCTTTTAAATCAAATTTTAATCTATTACCAATCCTAAAACATGGTATACTTTTGGCTCTTACTAGTTTTCTAATAAATGGTATAGATACATCTAAATATTTTGCTACTAATTTAATATCACATATTTCTTTATTCAAAAGACATCTCTCCTTAAAATTTAAGGCGACACCTTTCCTTTCCCTATTTCTTTATTTATTTTTAGATATTTTATTATAATTACGATAATTTATCCTATTGATAATAGCACCATATTCATTTTTGATTTGAATTGTTTTTTCAAATGTTAAAACATCATTTTTTAATTTGTTTTGTATTTCTTCCTCTGTTGTTTTATATCTAACTGGTCGCTTTATGCCTTTACTACATCTATATATTCTAAAACCAGTTGGATACATCTTTAATCTAGCACCTTTAATAATTGCTTTATTATTTGATGATTCATCTACCATATCACTAACATCTAAATTAGATAAATATGCAGTCAAATAAACACCAACATTGTCAACATTTTTTAAAGTATTAATCGACACAAATCCATGACCCCACAATTCTTCTAATTTTTGCTTCTCAATATATGCAATTCTTTTACTAAATATGAAAATAATATGTAAGTGCCATGCACCTCTTCTTTGTGGTTCTGCGGTAGTAATATATTCATATAATGGATAATTATTATCTTTAAGATATTTTTTAAAGCGATAATTAAAGTTTTTAAAATCTTTATACAATCTTTTTGTATCAGTCATATTTTCTTTATATGTTAAAGTTACCCATAATATCTTTTTTTGTTTTATATCTGAAGCAGATATGCTTGAGTTCAAAATATCACGAAGATTTTTCATACTTTTAGCAATACTTTCTTTATTTTCAACCCTCTTTAAAGTCGTTTTGTATTTTTTTACTTCCCCACTCCTGACATCGTAGTAAAAAAATTTATCAATCTTTCTAATTACTCCACCATTATTTTTAGTCATATATTTAACTTCTGTAATATTACCAGTTTCTTTTACATGGACAATACTAGATTTAGATAAACCAAGTTTATTATTATCTTTTACTTTTTCAATTCTCATATAATTATAGATTTTGTTTCATATTAAACAAGACTACTTCTTCGCCAACTAAAGTTGGCGTGGTGGTTTCACTTGCCCAAAGGGGCAGTTCCACCACCAATACTTTATTTATCTAGTCCGTTTTTTAACACATTAATAATTATATCTTCTTCAAATTCAGAAACTTGTTTTACCTTGATTAATTGTAAAAAATCTTGACCATCTTGATAAACATAGCCCTCACCAATTCCATTGGTTCTATTCATATTATCTTTAAAATCTGGAAATAACATATTTTTTTGTTCTTTTGATAAATTCCCTAGAGCAACAATAGTTTTAAACTGGTCACGAGAACCATTTTTAAATAGAATAGAATCTGCTCTTTGAAGTCCTATTATAGGAAGTATTTTATATGATCTTCCCATAAATAGGATTTCTGACATCATCTTTTGAATCGAGTCTGCCTCTTTTCCGCTGTTAGATAAAAATGCAGAATATTCATCAATATATAGGATAATAGGTTCATATTCTACTTGTTGATTACTTCTCAATCTTTGGTTAAATATTTCATAGACCTCTTTAATACCTTTAACTACATCAGTATACCCAAAATATCTTTTACTATCTTTAAGTTCTGAAAAGTCATAATTTTTAAAATCACATAAATATAGTTTAGCATTTTTATTTTGAATTAATAAATTTGCTAGTAAAATTTTTAAAAAATATGTTTTACCACTCCCAGTTTGACCTACACATAATAAGTTAATAATATTAGTTAAATAATCATCTTCTTCTGAAAATGTAAATATTCTAGACACTAAAGATTTTAATGTCCTTGCAGTAACAATTATAGTTTTTGTATTTTTACCATATTCAATATTAATTATTTCAGAATTTAAAACAACTTCCAAAGTATCTTTATTATTTTCAAAATCTTGGCAACTAAATCCCATTGATTTAAAATAATATCTCTCAATATTAGTTTTCTTATCTATTTCTTTTTTATAGTAATGATACATATAATAATCTTTATTTTCTTTTTTTCTTTTTTGCATTTTTAAATCTCTTCTTTTAAACAAAACATAAATTATTCCTACTAATATAATTAATAGAAATGTAGCAATTCCTAAAGTATATATGGGCTTTAATATTTGAATAGAGTTTGTTGGTGAAGATTTAAAAATATAATCTAAAACAATATTTTTTCTATTCCATATTAAACATAAAATACAAGTAGTAATCACAACTATGACTACTTTAATAATTAAAATTAATATGTTAAACATAAATCCTCCTTATTTTCCCCTTAATGGGGAGGAGAGCTTTAACTCTCCACTATTTCACTTCTTTAATAGAATTAGCAGTAACTTTAATGCCAAAATTCCCATTCATGTAATAGATTTTAACAATTGGGTCAACTAATTCAACTTTTGCAAAACTTCCATCTTCTGGAGTAGGCAATAATTGATTACCCGGAATTTTTACATCAATTTGTTTCATCTTTCGGTCGCCTACACAGATGATGTAATGATATTCTATTTCATCTGTTCTAATACCATCTTTGTAAGCATTTTTGGAAATTACATCTACTAAAAAGAAATTTTTACCAAATGTAGCACCAAAATCAACAATGATGTCATTAATACTAAAATTCATGATTTTTACCTCCTATTCATTAGATTTACAATAATGAGTTCTTTCAAAATTGCATGGTATAATCATATTACTTTTTTTAAAATAAGTATTCCAATATTTTTGGACAACAAAAAAAGCGATTATTTAAAATCACTTTCTTTCTTCCACTACTTTATTTTATTTTCAACTTCTGGTCTAAACCATTCTATATAATCATTCAATCTTTCTTCACAAGTTCCTTCATAGTGAGAAATAAATTCTAATATTTCATAATCATCTTCATTATTTGGATTTAATGTAAAACCTTTTATATACAAAAGTATTAAAGTTAAAACTAAATCAAATCCAGAAGCAATACATATATCAATACTAATTTTTTTATCTAATATAGTATTATTAATATGATAATAGTATGTAGATTTTGAAATACCAATATTTTGACAAATATCAGTTTTATTTATTTCATTATCTTTACAAAGAAAATCAAATGCTTCAAGAAAAGTCGAATTATTAAATAGTGGGCTACATGAGATGACTCTACCAATATGTTGGGCTAACGAGCCATTACTCTTGCTAGAGATATCTTCTAGCAATAAATCTTGAATAGGAATATTTGTTATAGTATACATAATTCATATGTATTATACCCCCTCTCAAGTATAGAACATAAAAATGTTCAAATAATATTATATATTTTTTTATACAAAAATCAACATAAAAAGAACTAGTATTTTAATATGATCTAGTTCTTTGTTAAATTTATATTTTCAAATTCTTATTAATTACTAGGTGGCGTGTTTATAAAATCCATGTAGTAATCAACACCAAATTGTTCTAATTGTTTAACTGCATTGCTACATTGCTTATCTCTTGTAGCATCTCCAATTGAACCAGGCATTGCCCAACCATTAGCACATGAATCAGTATTTACATTACATACACAATATTTTTTTACATTTGCTTCGGCTTGTGCTTTTGTTGTTGCATTTGAATTACTGCTTGATGTTGTTGTCTTTTTATTTACCTTTAATGTAAATTCTTCTTCTGTTTTATTGCCACTGCTATCTACTGCTACATATTTTAACTTATATGTTCCCTCTTTATTAAAATCATAATCTCCCTCAATAGTAGCATTAATTTCTTCGTTTGAATTATCACTTACTTTAACACCTTTTAATAAGTTTATTTTTGTTCCAGATGTTGTGCTTAACTCCTTTGTAAATTTAATAGTAGGGGCTTGTGTATCAGTAATTGTTATAGTAAATGTTTTTTCTTCTTCTTTGCCATTTACTAAATATTTGATAGTGATTTCTTTATCTCCTAATATAGATGTATCTACTATTTCATCATCACTAACGATTTCCACTTTATTATCTTCACTTACTAAACTTAATAAAGATAATTCACTATTAATTTCAAATTCTAAATTATCATTTAAAATAATAGTTTCTTTTTCATCTTGTTTTGGTGTTTCTGTCTTACCACAACCTACAACAAAAAAGCATATCATTATAAAAATTATTATTTTTTTGCTTATGTCTTTACCAAATAATTTCATATTTTATCATTCCTTTTATTGATATTTTGTATCAGTATGGTCATAAGTTTCTATAAATGTTGTATAGTCCATTCCAAATTTAGTTTGTAAAATATTTACATTTTCTACGCAAGATTTGTTTGATGTTTCGACACTTTCTACTAGGGGTGGAGAAAACCAAATACCATCTTCGTGTCTACAATATTTATATAAATTTCTAATAATCTGTTCTTTTGTTACCTCATTTGAATTATTATTGTTACTATTACTTGAATTGTTACTTGAAGATGTATTATTATTACTTGTGCTTGAATTACTGCTTGATGTTGTTGTCTTTTTATTTACCTTTAATGTAAATTCTTCTTCTGTTTTATTGCCACTGCTATCTACTGCTACATATTTTAACTTATATGTTCCCTCTTTATTAAAATCATAATCTCCCTCAATAGTAGCATTAATTTCTTCGTTTGAATTATCACTTACTTTAACACCTTTTAATAAGTTTATTTTTGTTCCAGATGTTGTGCTTAACTCCTTTGTAAATTTAATAGTAGGGGCTTGTGTATCAGTAATTGTTATAGTAAATGTTTTTTCTTCTTCTTTGCCATTTACTAAATATTTGATAGTGATTTCTTTATCTCCTAATATAGATGTATCTACTATTTCATCATCACTAACGATTTCCACTTTATTATCTTCACTTACTAAACTTAATAAAGATAATTCACTATTAATTTCAAATTCTAAATTATCATTTAAAATAATAGTTTCTTTTTCATCTTGTTTTGGTGTTTCTGTCTTACCACAACCAGTTAAAGATACTATCATAAATAATAATAAAGCAATTCCTAATAATTTGTTTTTCATTTTTTCACACCTTTCATTTTAAATTTATGTTTAAACATTTTAACAATGCTTATACCAAACAAAAAGGAACACATGATACTGCTTTGTGTTCCGATACTGCTATTGTTGGCTTAACTGCATACTGCCACCAACAATTTACCACAATGTCGGATTTTAGCACATCTTACCGACAATATAATTTTAACATAATATTTTTAATGTTGTCAACACTATTGTTAAGAATTGCCTAACATATTTTTGTTAGGTAATTCCCTACAATTATATTAGAGGTGTTGATATGATAAATAATAAAAATTTACACTTTGATACTGACATATATAACACTATTCGCAAAAATATAAAAAAGTATAGAAAAGAGAAAAACATTACATCGGCAACACTTGCCGAGATGGTAGATTTATCTCACGATTTTATAAGACAAATTGAAAGTGAAAAAACTGCTTATAATTTTTCTGTTGATACATTTTATAAAATATCTGTTGCATTAGGTGTTAGTTTAGATATGTTAATCCAAAAAGAAAACGATAAGAATTAAATCTTGATCGTTTTTATTTTTATTCATTTTTTTCACTTAATTTTTCTGCCTCTGAAATTATAAATTTTTCTTGTTCTTCTGAATAATGAATATAGTCATGTAATTCATTAAAAATAGTTTTTGATGAATATTTATCTTTTCTATATTCACGATATAATTTAATTAATTCTGATAAAACAATAATGTCATATTTCATTTTTATTTCATCATATTTTTTACAATATTCTTTAAATGTCATAGTAATTCCTTTCTATAATTATATTTTTTATATACTTTTTACCAATTAAAAGTGTATTTAAGCCTTTATTTATAGATAGTTTTACTATTTTTAATCGGTGCCGAAAATGGTGCCATAACAGATATTATGTTATATCAAGTTATATCACTTTATAATACTTTTCAAAAATAATAAAAATGCCTTGAAAATCGCTTAAAATCAAGACATTTTCTAACATTCTGGCGTCCTTGAGAGGATTTGAACCTCCGACTTTCCCTTTAGGAGAGGGATACTCTATCCAACTGAGTTACAAGGACAGATTTTTGCCTATATTTCAAGGCTTTACTGAATTTTATTGTCCTCCAGTATACTCTTAGGAGGCGAGTGCTCTATCCAACTGAGCTACGAGGACCTAAAACTAATTTTAACAAAATCTGTCAAATTAGTAAATAACAACGCCAACTTTTTTATCTATTACAGCATTTATTTTATTAATATGGTTATTAATCGCCTCTATATTTATATTTGGATGACACTCTTCGTTAGTAACTTTATATTTATTTTTTAATAATAAAATTTTCTTAGCACTATTATTGATACGCTCTATATCTATCTCACAATATTTTACCTTATCAAAAAGTTTTTTATATAACTTTTTATAATCATTTTTTCGATATTTAATCATAATAATATCATTACCAGCATCAATGCATTTTGCTACGGTTTTCTGAGTTTTATAAATAAACGGCAAAAGTCCCATCCGAATATCGTCAGTCATTACCACCCCATGATAATTGCAGCTTTTAAATAAATAATCATCTAAAAATTTTTTATTAAAAGACACCGGATTACGTCCATAACCTTTAACCCGTAAATGATTAACCATTAAAGTATCTACTCCATAACTACATGCTTCTTGAAAAACAGCTAAATCTTCCTTTACTACTTTTGGTAAATCATTAATACTGGTAATAGTTAAATGACTGTTTTTCTTATCAATAAATGTTCCTGGAAAATGTTTAACTACAGAAACAATATTATTCTTTTGCATAAATTGCATAAAAGGAAGCGCATTTTTTAAAACCATTTCTTTAGTATTACCATAACACCTCGAACTATCACTATTATCGGCAAAGTGCTCTAAATCTAAAACTGGTGCTAAATTCATATTGATACCCACTTCTTTTAAAATATAAGTTGTAATTTCTGAAGCTACTTTACACACGTTAGCATCTGCTAAAACTTGCTTTCTAGCACCATAAATCGGTGTAATATCTTTAGGAAGACGATTAACCACCCCATTTTCTTGATCAATAGCTATAAATAACGGTACTTTGTTACTTTTATTAGCATGTTTTAACTTATTAATAACTTCAATCATTTTATCTAAAGAAGTATAATTTTTTTTATATAAAACAACACCACCAATTTTAAAATCTTTTATTATTTTAATTATTTCGTCATTTATTTCATAAACATCTAAACCAATCAGCAACATTTGGCCAAATTTTTCGGCAATAGACAATTTACCATAATTCATATTAACCTCACATTCCTTTCACTTCGTTCAAGGCACACATAGTCATGAAAACTTGAACAAAATTTATTTTATATTTAT
>CANQTA010000058.1 GCA_947626655.1 uncultured Bacilli bacterium | reverse complement strand
ACATTATTTTTTCAATAATAAAACTAGAATTTTTACTTTTTATTCTAGTTTATTTTATTACGGCTGTAAATAGTAACGAATAAAAATAAAGTTTATCATTATAATTTATTAGGTGAAGTTATGAAAACTATCTTTAAATATCTTGGCATATTTTCTATTATAATGATTAGTTTTTATTATACTGAAAAAATGAGTAATATCGTTATCAATAATAACAATTTAGTAACAGAAATAAATAATTTAAGTAGTGAATATAATGTTGCTTCTGTAAGTGCTATAATTGATAAAGATTATATTATACCAGGTTTAAATGGTTATTCCGTAAATGTTTTAAAAAGTTATAATAATATGCGCTTTTTAGATACCTTTAATTCTTATTATTTAGAATATGACAAAGTAACACCTAATGTTTCTTTAGAGAATAATAAAGATAAGATTATTAAAAATGGTAATAAAGCCAAAAATAGTGTTTCTTTATTAGTAAAAGATAATCAAGAAATAATTGCCTATGCTAAAGAAAAAAATATTCATATTACCCGTTTAGTAGATCATCATACCTTTGATAAAAATTTTATTTATGAACAAGTTAATAACGATTATGAACAATTTAATAAAGTAGAAATGATGTTAAATAACAATAATGTCAATCGTAATATATGTATTATTAATAATAATATAATAGATATCTGTAAAAAAAATCGTAAATATTTAGTTGAACCAACTTTTATTTTAAATAATTATAGTTTAGCATCAATTAAAGATCAAATTACCAGTGGTACCATAATTTTAATTAATGATAATGTTACTTTAACTGACTTTAAAATACTAGTAAGACAAATATATTATCAAGATTTAGATATAATTTATTTAAGTAAATTAATAACAGAAGAACGTAATTAATTTTAATTTAATAACACTTCAATTAACAATATAATTAATTACAAGAAAAGAGATTGATTTAAAATCTTTTTTTTGTTATAATTGAAATGCAAAGAGAACTTTAGAAAGAGTGATTAATAGTGAGTAAAATAAAGATTTTTGGCTTGGGTGGTCTAGCTGAAAATGGTAAAAATTGTTATGTAGTTGAAATAGAAAATGATATATTTGTTTTTGACTGTGGTTTAAAATATGCTAATTCGAATTTATTAGGTATCGATTACATCATGCCTGATTTTAGCTATTTAGTAAAAAATAGGAAAAGGATCAAAGGTATTTTTATTACTCATGGCCATAGCGAAAATATGGGTAGTATTACTGATTTAATAAAAGACATACCATTTATTAAAATATATGCCACTAAATTTACTAAGTTTATTTTAGAAGAACAAGGTGTTAGTGATAAAAATATTATTGAAATAAAGCCACATAAAAAGCTAAATTTTGATAACAACGTTTCCGTATTCCCAATCTCAGTATCTCATAGTATTCCCGATGCTGTTATGTATGTTATAAATACTAATGATGGTGCTATATGTTATACAGGTGATTTTGTAATTGATCCTACTATGCTTGGTGCCTATGACATGGATTTAGGAAAAATAGCTTATATTGGTAAACAAGGAGTTTTATGTTTAATGTGTGAATCAACATTTTCGGAGAAAAAAGGTCATACATCTCCTAATCATCGTCTAGAAGATTATTTTAAAGATGTCATTAAACATAATGAAAAAAGATTAATCTTTTCTATTTTACCAAATCATTTATATACGATTACCGATATTTTTAATGCCGCTCGTAATACTCATCGTAAAATAGTTATAATGGGTAAAAAATTACAAAATATTATTAATTTTGCAATTAATGAAAAATATTTAGAAGTGGAAACCGGAATAATAGGTGATTTATCTAATATTGATGATGATAACTCTATACTTTTAGTTAGTGATGAACGTGCTAACCCTTATGCTAATATTAGTAAAATATTACATGGATATGATAAATTTATAACCTTAAAAAATAGTGATTCTATTATTTTTGCTGAACCACGTTATGATAGTAATGAAAAAACTTTAGTAAAATTAGAAAATGAATTAGCTATATTTGGTTGTAATATAATTAATTTACCAAGTGATAAAATTATTTTACATCATCCATCGACTGAAGATTTGATGTTAATGATTAAATTAGTTAATCCCAAATATTATATGCCAGTTAAAGGTGAATATCGTTATATGGTTAACAATGCTAATTTAGCTAGTCGTTTAGGTATTGCAAAAGAAAATATCATTTTAAAACAAAATGGTGAAATAGTTACTTTTGAAAATGGCAATTTACTTGAAAATTATGCTAAGATTAAAGTAAATGATGTTTTAATTGATGGTAAATCGAGTGAAGATGTTGGAGAACTTGTTATCAAAGACCGCGAAATGTTATCTGAAAATGGAATCGTTTTAATAAGTGCCACTATATCTAAAAAAGATAAAGTTATGTTAGTAGGTCCCGAGGTTACTACTAGAGGATTCATCTATGTTAAAGATTCTAAAGATTTAATTGAAGAAATAAAAAATATTTGTGAAGTAATAATTAATCGTAATATTTCTCCATCATTTGTTGATTATAATAAAATTAAAGTTGAAATTAGAGAAGAATTAAGTAATTATTTATATGAAGAAACTGAATGCAAACCAATGATAATCGCCGTAGTTCAAGAGGTATAAAATAAATAAAATCATCCATAATGTTAATAGGGTGATTAAAAATTGAAAAAAAATAATATTGATGATGTTGAATTTTTACAATTCATTTATAAGAATGCTGAAATGGGGACAATTGGTATAAACGATGTTATTACCGCAGCTAGCAATGAAAAATTTGAAAAATTATTAAACAATCAAAAAGAAGAATACCAAAATATTTGCAAAGAAGCTGAAGATATTTTAAAAAAATATGGTAGGAATACTGAAGAAAATGGTATGATGGCTAAAATGAGTAGTAAAATGATGAGCGAACTGTCCTTAATGAAAGATGATTCTGACCAAACCATTGCGAAAATGATGATGGAAGGTACTAATAAAGGTGTTATTGCAGTAACTGAAAAAATTAATGCTTACAATAATAATGATGCGGAAATAGTTGTTTTAGCTGGTAAATTGAAAGCTACTTTGGAAAAAAATATTGATGAATTGAAAAAATATTTATAAATTACTCAAAAATAGTATAATATTTTATTGACAAAATAAGGAAAAAAGTATTATACTTATGGAGTAATGCCCGATTAGCTCAGTCGGTAGAGCGCACGGCTGTTAACCGTTAGGTCGTAGGTTCGAGTCCTACATCGGGCGCCATTTAAAATATTAAACAAATTCTTAACAATAAAGAGTTTGTTTTTTTATCCAACAAAATCAGAAGATTTAGTAATGTTGCTTTATTATTCACAATATAGAATAAGTAAAATAAATATGTTATAATTACAAATATAAAGTAGGTGTTGAAATGAACCAAAAAATAAAATATATAATTTTATGTTTAATAATTTTAATAAGTCTTTGTGGTTGTTTTAATAAAAAAACAGAAGTTTCAAAACCTGAGATAAAACAAAGTAATGAACGTAATACGCAAGTTTTACAATTAGAAATATTAGTAAGTACAATTAATATATTAGAAAATAAAAATATTAATTCCAGCGTTATTGGAACTGTTTATAAAGGAGAAATTTATACAATTTTAGATCAGAATAAATTAGACAATTATTTATGGTTTGAAATTGAAACCAATACTGATATTCATGGCTTTATATTTACAAAAGCCGAAAATATTAAAATTCTAGAAATTGAAGAACCGGAACCAGAGCCAGAACCTGAACCTGAGCCAGAACCAAAACCTCAAAAAATAATTGATGCTAATAAAGAATATTATTGTCCTGAAGGTTTTATAAAAAATACAAGTTTAAATAAATGTACTAGAACAATCGAAAGAGCTGATTTAGTTCAAGGCATTTGTCCTGAAAATTTTACTTTAACTGGTCAAGTTTGTAAAATTGGGGAAGATAAAAAATCTGTTAAAGCAAATGGTCCTTTTGGAGGGTGTACCGAAGGTGGCGAATTAAAGAAAGATGTTAATAATAAGCCATATTGCACCCATGGTAGTTACTACGAAAATTATACTTGTAATGCTGGCTATAAAGAAATTGTTGATAAATTTAATGTCCATTGGTGTGTATGGGAAAATTCTTCAGAAACTATCAATGCAGAATTTACTTGTTCAGATTCAAGTTATACATATGTAAGTAGTAAAAAAACTTGTCAAAAAGAAGAAACCCGTAATTTCAGTATTAAATATACTTGTCCATCAGGATATGATTTAAAAGATAATAAATGTTATGAGCAATAAATGATTATAAAAGCCAAATAAAAAACTACTTGGCTTTTTAATTATTCTATTTTCATTTTAAATATGATATACTTTTATTAAGTGATGGTATGAAAAAAAATAATTTATATAACTTATTTTATATCTTTATATTTGGCTGCATAACAGGTTGGGTAGTAGAAGGATTATGGTCTCTTTTAAAAAAAGGCTTACTTATAAATCACTCAGCATTAGTTATAGGCCCTTTTAATATTGCTTATGGTATTTGTGCCGTTACTTTATCATTTTTGCTTTATAAATATCGCAATTCTTCCTATTTAAAAATCTTTTTAATTAGTTTTATAGGAGGAACTATTTTAGAATATTTAATGAGTTTAGGAATGGAATTAGTGCTAGGCTTTACAGCTTGGGATTATTCTCAAAAATTTCTAAATATCAATGGTCGCGTTTGCCTTACATATTCTATTTTTTGGGGACTCTTGGGTATTGCTTGGATTAAAATGTTGTATCCTAAAATTATTAAATTCATTGATAAAATAGATAAAAAAGTTGGTAAAATATTAGCAATTTGTATATCAGTATTTTTACTTTTTGATTTTTGTTTAACGATGAGTGCTATAAATAGAGCTCGTGCTTGTGATAAAGGCCTAGCGCCACAAAATAAATATGAAGAATTTTTAGATCATACTTTTAATTCTAAATATTTAAAAAATATGTTTAATAATACCTGGGAGTAATTTATGAAAATTTTAGTTTTAACATGTCCGACCGGTGGTGGTCATAATACTTGTGCCAAATATATTAAAGAAGAATTTAATGCCAATCATATTTCATGTGATGTTCATAATTATTTAGAAATTATTGGCGAAAAAACCTCTGATTTCATTGAAAAAATTTATTTAGATTCCACTAAAGGTCAAGGAACTATTTTTAAAAATGTCTATAAACTTGGTGAGTTATATAATAAAAGTAATATTACTAGTCCCGTTTATTTATTTAATAAAATTCATAAAGAAAAATTACATAAATATCTAAAAGCTAATCACTATGATTTAGTAATTTGTACTCATTTATTTCCCAGTATGGCATTAACTTCTCTTAAAAAAGAAGATTATATTCCTTTTATAAATGTTGCTACAGATTATGAGTGTATTCCTTTTTGGAATGAAACTAATCCCGATTATTTTGTAATCCCTTCTGAATTATTGAAATCTTCGTTTATAAATAAAGGTATTAAAGAAGATATTTTACTACCTTTTGGTATTCCTGTTGCCTCTAATTTTAGTAAAATTGTCCCAAGTTCTTTTGATTTACCTGAAGATAAAAAAATTATTATGTTAATATCTGGCAGTATGGGTTTTGGTAATATGTTAAAACTTGTAAAAGAATTATTAAACAATATCAAAGATGTTTACTTTTTAGTTATTTGTGGTAATAATAAAGATTTAGAAGTTGATTTAAAACTTTTAAATAATCCCAATTTAATAGTAATAGGATATACTAAAGAAATAAATTATTTTATGAAAAAAAGTACAATTATTATTACTAAACCAGGAGGTCTTACAACAAGTGAAGTAGCAACTTTGAATAAACCTCTTATTCATATGATGCCAATACCGGGTGTTGAAAATTACAATGCTGACTTTTTTGCTGAAAATCAAATGAGTTTAAAAGCAAGTAATATTGAAGAAGTAATTAAATGTACTCAAAAATTATTAACTGAATTGTCTTTACAAAAAACATTAGTAGAAAATCAAAAAAGAATAATTAATAAAAATTCAGCTTCCGATTTAGTTGATTTTGTTCAAAAAACTTATATAAAAAAAGAAGGCTAATTTAACCTTCCATTGTTTGATATATTCTTATACGACCTTTACCAATTTGTGTTTCATCGCAAACATCATAAGTTGGCAAAAAGTAAACAGAAAATTCTTCTGTTAATGAATTAACCATATTAATATAAATAGCAATAGCATCATCAAAACGACCACTTTTAATAGCTTCTGTACATGGTATTAAGAAATATTTTACTAAACCTAAACAATATTGTTTATTATTTTTTAAATTTAGTAATTCTTCACTTATTTGTGGTCCAATTAAATCATATTCAATTAATAAATCATGATACTTAGGATTAATTCTTAAAAAATTTTCTCGAAAATTTCTTAAAGAAGTAAGTAATTCACAATTATCACAATATCCTAAAATATTACAAACTATTGTAGTTATATAACAGCTAGAATTATCTTTTTGCAAAGATTGATTAACTACGTAATCGCTACATCCTCTTTCTTGCAAAGAATGGTAGCCACCGCGATATTTCTTATTACAATAATAAGTATCAGACCAATTAGATTTATTATGCAAATCGATATTTAAACATGTTCCACAAATTTTATCTAATTCTGCCATAATACACCCCTTTCTAAAAGTACTACTATTATATCCTATTTTTATTTTTTGTCAAGTATGATATACTTATTAAAGGTGATTATGTATGGATAGTGACTTTTTATCATTAATTGATGTTTATGGCGAAAATTTAACCGAAAAAGAATACATAACTAATCCAGCTATTGCAAGAGATGAGGAAATAAAACAATGTATTTTAACTCTTTTAACCCCAG
Source organism: uncultured Bacilli bacterium (assembly GCA_947626655.1). GTDB lineage: Bacteria > Bacillota_I > Bacilli_A > RF39 > UBA660 > SIG200. The sequence goes on along the minus strand of CANQTA010000058.1, from coordinate 883 downwards.
AAAAAAGTGCCCTTTTAGTAGGTAAAGCTGGAATAGGTAAAACAGCAATCGTCGAGGGTATTGCTTATCGTATTCAAAGGAATGAGGTACCTGATGCTTTAAAAGGCTGGAGTATCATAAAAATAAACGTTGCTAGTTTAATAGGAGTTACCACTAATGCCCATGATACTCAAAGCAAATTAGACGTAATTATTAGAGAAATCGCCAATCGCGAAAAAACTATTCTTTTCATTGATGAAACTCATTTGTTAGTTAATCGAAGTGGAGGAGTTGATTTTGCTAATTTATTAAAACCAAGTCTAGATCGAGGCATTATCAAAATGATTGGGGCAACTACTCAAGAAGAATATGAAACTTATATATTAAGAGATAGAGCTTTTTTAAGAAGATTTCAAAAAATTGAAGTTTTAGAAGCATCTCAAGAAACAACAGTCAAAATATTAATGGGCACAATTCCTAAATTAGAACATCAAATTGGCGTAAAAATCAATTATCAACCATATCAAACTGAAAAATTTATTAAATTTATTGTAGAAATGACTGATGAATACAAAAGAATTTATGAAGTAGCTAGTCGTTATCCTGATATTTGTTTAACTATTTTAGCTAATGCTTTTACTTATGCCTTATATGATAATGAAAAAGTTGTCAAATGCAAACATTTTTATAAAGCTATTTGTAATACTAAAAGTGTTTATAACGACGTTTTAGTTAAAGAAATTGCTCGTTTTAAAAAAGAATTTGCCGAAATTATTAATTTAGAAAATGTCAATTTAGAAGATATGGGCTAAATTTCGTCTTTTTGGTGTTAAACATTAGTTAAAATGATACCGATTTTTAAATTTATAATATTATAAGAAACAAAGGCAAGCTTTGTTTATGA
>CANQTA010000057.1 GCA_947626655.1 uncultured Bacilli bacterium | reverse complement strand
ATTTCCACATTTTTATTTTGAAGTATTAAATTCCATTTCTTTATTTTTTTCTATGGAATTTACTTTTGCAATTAAATAACATATTTAATATTGTCAATTTATCTTAAATTAAATTGCTTTTACGGCTAATTTCTTTTATAATTAATTAAGGAGGAATGTATGAAAAAATTATTTGTTAATAAGGAAGCTTGTATTGGTTGTGGGGCATGTGTCGCTATAGATGGAGAGCATTTTGATTTTGATGAAGATGGTTTTTCAAGTGTAATAAGCCAAGAAAATATTGAAAGTGATAGTGTTAAAAATGCGATATCTTCTTGTCCAACAAGTGCAATTAGTTATGTAGAGACAACAGAAAGTAAAGAAGAAGAATGTGAACACTGTGATGGTCATTGTCAAAAGTGTGAAGAAAACGAAGCTCTTGCCTAGGGCTTTTTTTATTGATATAATTTTCTAGGGGATGTTTATGGAAAAAGTTTTGGTTTTATTTAATGATAATAAGGAGTCATTACTTAGTACTATTTTATTATTAGAAAGTGGTTATCAAGTAATATTGTGTCATTTTACAAATGGGATGGAAATAGGAAATAATAACATTGAAGATATTTATCATAAATTAAAAAATAAATTTGGTGATGATTTAGTTAAATATATAGGTGTTAAAAATATTTCGGCTATATTTAGAAATTTTTTGAAAGATTTTTATAGTTTAAATCCGCAAGAAATTTTTAAAAAATATGGGAATATTTCGATATCAGAATATAATTGTTTAGCTTGCCTTTTAACAACATATGTAGGAGCATTAATTGTTTGTCAAAACGAAGAAATTAATTATGTTGCCGATTGTTCAAGATATGGTAAGATGACCAAAGAACAACAAGAGCTTCTTCTGTTATGGCAACAATTATTTCAAGAAAATAATATTAATTTATTAAGACCAGTTTTAGAATATAATGATGATTATGAAATTACCAATGATATATTGTTAAGAGGATTGGTGCCTTCCAATAATGAAATTCATTGTTTATTAGAAATGCCTTTAAATGCTCAAACAGGAGATGAGACCATTTTTAATATATATCAAAGTATTTTAGAAGAAAAAGTACTAACTTTAACTAAAAAATATAAAAACGTTGAATTTAGTGATACTTATTAAAAAAATATTCCTTTTAAAAGAAATATTTACTTTAAGTTATATAAATAAGTTATTTCTGATTTGGTGAGTTCGCGATACTCGCCACTTTTTAAATTGCCTAGAGTTAGATTACCAATTTTAATTCGCGATAGTTTTAAAACATCATAATGAAGACTTGCAAAAAATCTTCTAATAATATGATTTCGCCCTTCATGAATAGTTACTTCGATTAAAGAAGTATTTTTTATTTTATCAATTTTACGAACTTTAAGATAATCAATAATTAGTTTTCTATTATCAATAAGAATACCTTGTCTAATTTTTTGAAAATCTTGTTCATTTAATATACCATTTATTTTAGCTATATAGGTTTTATAAACACGACTTTTAGGATGCATTAAAATATTAGCAAGCTTGCCATCATTTGTTAATATTATTAAACCGGTGGTATCATAATCGAGACGACCAACTGGATAAATACGAGTATTGGTTTTAATGAAATCAACAACACATGGCCGATTTTTATCATCAGTAACACTAGATAAGACTTGGCGAGGTTTATTTAACAAATAGTATTCTTGGGAATTTGCGGGCTTTAATGGTTCACCATCAATGGTAATTAAATCTTCCTGAGAAACTTTATAACCTAAAGTATTTATTAATTCGCCATTTACTTGAACATGGTTATTGATAATTAATTCTTCGGCTTTTCTTCTTGAGGTATAGCCACTATTTGCAATAACCTTTTGTAATCGTTCCATAAAATCACCAACAACTAAAGTATAACAAAATTTTCTTTAAAAGAAAAGATTTGTCAAAATAATCGCGGCAATTATGCCACATAAATCTGCAAATAGACCACCCCAGAGGGCATGACGAATTTTAGTTATTTTGATGCTTCCAAAATAAAGAGCAATAACATATATAGTAGTATCAGTGCAACCTTGAAGAACCGACGCTAGACGACCAATAAAAGAATCAGGGCCAAAATTCATAAAAATTTCGTTCATAATAGCTAATGAAGCTGTTCCAGAAATAGGTCTTAAAATAGCCATGGGGATTATTTCTAAAGGAAGAGAAATATTACCGATTAAAGGATGAAGTAATTTTATAAAAAAAGTTAAAACATTACTATCTAAAAAAATGTTAATGGCAAAAATCATCGCAATAACAGCGGGAAATATATTAAAAGTAGTTATTAACCCTTCTTTAGCTCCTTCTAAAAAAGTATCATAAACATTAATTTTCTTTTTAACTCCATAAAAAACGATAATGATAATAAAAATAGGAAGAATTATTTTTGAAATTATTTCCATTTTTTATTTCTCCTTCTAATAAAATAATCTAAAGTAAGACCGGCAATTGAGGAAATGGTGGTAGCAATTATAGCTGGTAATATTATTTCGCTAGGAGATGATGATTTATAAGCAACTCTTAGAGCTAAAATAGTTGTAGGAATAATAGTAACACCAGCCGTATTTAAAATTAAAAAGGTTATCATAGGTGGTGAAGCAGTATCTTTTTGGGGATTAATTTTTTGAAGTTCATTCATAGCTTTTAATCCAGCTGGTGTTGCAGCACTACCTAAACCAAGCATATTAGCAGCAATATTAGAGGAAATATAGCCTAAAGCTTTGTTATTTTTAGGAACATCAGGAAATAATTTGCAAAGGATAGGATTTAATAAATTAGCAAATTTAGCTAAAAGGCCACTATTTTCTGCAATTTTTAAAATACCTGTCCAAAGAACAATAATAGGTAATAAATTAAAAATTAAATCTAAAGCTTCATTAGCATTAGTTAAAATACTTTCATTTATTACAGATATGTTACCACTTATGAGGGAATAGATTATTCCTATGCCAATTAAAAATGCCCAAATATATCCTACCAATTAAATAACCACCTTTTAAATTTTTGCCACCAACTTAATTTTTCTTCTCCTTTTGCATACTTTTTGATATAAATTGGTTCTTTATGATATATAGTACCATCAAGATTTACTTCAACATACCCTACTATATCATCATTGGCATAATCTTTTAATTTTAACAAATTAATATTTAAAGATACTTTTTTTAACTCACTTTTATTAAGCGTTAAGTAATAATCATTTTTGACAAATAGATTACCATCTGTATAATAATTATCTCCTTTTACTTTAAATTTTTTATGATTAATAACTAAATAACTAGTGTAATTTTTAAAAGTACTTTTATACAATTCTTTATGATCAGCCCAATCATTAGGATCATTTAATGTTACTACTACAAGATTTACATTATCCTTACTGCCAGTAGATACTAAGGTTCTTCTTGCTTTTTCGGTAAAACCAGTTTTGCCACCCGTTATATATTCTTCATTTAAAAGTTTATTTTTATTATGCCAGACATAGGTTTTATAGTTAGTCTTTACTGTATGTTCTTTAGTTTTGACAATTTCTCTAAAAGTACTATTTTCCATGGCATATTTCATAAGCTTAGCCATATCACGAACTGTAGATAGATTACCCGTTCCATCATCCTCTTCTAAACCACTCGGATTATAAAATACAGTATTAGTCATTTCCAAATTAGTGGCATATTCATTCATAAGATAGACAAATTCTTCTTTACTACCGGAAATAGTTTCAGCAATTACTAAGGCGGCATCATTTCCACTTCTTAACATTAAACCATAGAGAAGATCTTTTAAAGTTATTTCTTCCCCTACTTCAATATATAAGGCACTACCATAAGCTTTATATATAATATCAGAAACTTTTACTACTTGATTTAAATTTCCTTTTTCAATAGCAATTAAAGCAGTCATTATTTTAGTCGTACTAGCAATTAATTTTTGACTATCTAAATTATAACCGTAGAGTACCCGACCATTATCTAAATCCATAACTATAGCACTTGAAGCACTGATACTGAATGTTTTAAGAGGTATTAAAAGAAGGAAGATAAATATTATTTTCTTCATTAGTCCACCTATGAAATTATATGAATATTAGATAAAAAAATGTTGATAATTTAGAAGTTATCAACATGTATTTTAAGAAGAATAATATTAAATAATGATTTATAAATTTTAAGATTTTTTATTTTAATTACAATTATTTAAAACATCCATAACACATTTTGTACAAGTTGCAAAATCGGAAGAATCTTCAATACCTTTGGTAAAACCTATAAAGTTGACTATAGCCATTACTAGGGTAGGTACAAAAAATACTACTACACCAGCGATAATTCTTTTTATTAATGAACTAGTTGCTTTACTTAATGCTTTTTCATCACTACTTATAACAGCTTTTCCAAAATCAATCATTCCAAATACAATTAAGATAATAGGAACTAACCACTTAATTAATAATACTACATAACCAACTATTTCAGCAGCATTTTTTATGCCTTCATTAGCACAAAGGCTAGAATAATTAAGATTAGGAGCTGGGGCTGGAGCTGAAGGAGGTACTGGTGTACCACTACTACCAGGTTGTTGAGGTGTTGTTGGATTTGTTGGTGTCGTTGGAGTTGTTGGAGTTGTTGGATCTGGTATTGATGGAGTTGGTGTTCCGCCTGTACTTGAATTACCATTTATATTACTAACTAGATTACAAACGTTATCTGAATTATAACTATCATAAGAATTTTGTTCAAATGATTTAGCTAAAGAACGTAGGGTTTGAGCATTGGTGGAAACTGTATTACCAAAAACATCAGTATTTGATAAAGTGGCATATTTACTATAACCAAAGTAAACATTTGCAGAATGAGTAAATTCATGGGCTCCATCACCATCTAAAATTGATTTTGAACATTGATAAATAATTTCTTTAGGAAAACTAAACTTGCCACTTAGAACTAATGCTGATACATATAACATTTCACCACGTTTATCACTACGAACAACTTCATCAAAAGATTTATTTTTATAAGTACTATAACCATCATATTCTTTATTACTAAAATTTAACATTTTATCATAAAGTGAACCTGATGTATTAGATGTAGCAGTATGATTTAATATAACACTAGCAGTAGCTAAACGACCAAAGAAATTCTCAGAAGCTGGTGAAGTATAATCTCCGCCTACTTCATGATATAATATTTTTGCCATTTGCTTAACTGCTTTAATTTCACAATTTCCTGCAGCTTTTACTACATCTACTGTTAATATAATACTTATAAAACAAAATACAATAATCATCAATTTTCGCATACAAAACACCAAACTTTATTAAATAAATTTTATCATATTAAATATTTGAAAACAAGAACAATAATCAATATTAAAAAATAATAGATTTCTTAATTTCATCTATTATCTTTTAAGTTTATTCATATGGTAAAACTGTACTGTTATTATTTTCACCTAAGGCTTCTTGAAGTCTTGCTTTAACCCAGTCCATTTGTGATGATTCGGTGTAGACGGTTATGTTCTTTGGAACACTTGCAAAAATATCTATATATTTTTCTTCTATTGTTATTGCATTATATGGAGCTTTGGGTAATTTTAATTCAACTAATTTCGTACATCCTCCAAACATTTTAGCAATATTTACTAATTTTGGGGTATTCCAATTACTTAAATCAGCTTTAATTAAATTTCTACAATTTCCAAACATTCCACCTTGTTTATTATCCCCAAAATTTTCTACATTTGAGACATTCCAATTACTTAATGGTGTTAAATCATCTATTGGGATACTTGCAAACATAGCAGTCATATTAGTAATGCTTTCTATATTCCAATCACTAAATGGAGTTAAATCATTTAAAAGTGTCTGAAAAAACATGCTTTGTGTTTCAGTAACTTTGGATACATCCCATTTAGATAGTGGAGTCAAATCACTTAAACTTCTACAATATGCAAACATTCCGTTCATATAAATTGCACTAGATATATTCCAACCTGCTATTGGTCTTAAATCGGTTAAATTACTGCATCCATCAAACATCCAGCTTATATTTGTTACTTTTGACATATCCCAGTTACTTATTGCACTCAAATCTACTAAAGTTTTACATCCATCAAACATCCAACTTAAATCGGTTGCATTTGGAAATTTCCAATTTTCTAATCCTATTAAATCTACTATATTAGTACCTTTAAACATGCCACCCATATTTTGGGCTGTTGAAACATCCCAATCTTTGATTGGTGTTAAATCACTGATTTGAGTACTAGCAAAGATATTATTAAAATATATTACTTGAGATACATCCCAGTTCGTTATGGGAGATAAATCTGTTATTTTTGTTATAGCAAACATATTTGACATATTTGTTACTTTAGAAGTATTCCAATTATTCAAAACACTAATATCCGTTAAATTTGTGCAATAATAAAATAAAGTATTCATATTATTAACCTTTGAGACATCCCAACTTGATAAGGCACTGATATCTGTTAAATTTCTACAATCGTAAAATAATTCTCTCATATTAGTCAACTTTCTTGGATTCCAATTTTTTAACGCATCAATATTGGTTAAACTTCTACAATTTCTAAACATACCTTGCATTGTTGTTAAATTAGGGACGTTCCAACCACTTAATGCAGAAATATCATTTAAATTTGTACAATCTAGAAACATACTTCCCATAGTTATAACACTTGATACATCCCAGTTACTTAAAGCACTGATATCTGTTAAATTGGTATTTTGTCTAAACAAATTTTCCATAGCCATTACTTCACTAGTATCTAAAACATCACCAGTTATACTTTTTAAATTTGTAAATTGATAAAAAGCAAATCTCATATCTTGGGGTGCTCGCATTGGCCCATCTGCTCCAATATATAAATCATAACTATCTTCTATATCTGGTGTTTCCTCTAACCATCCCATTACTTCATTTGACTTAGTACCTCTGTTGGTATCTCCTAAGTCCCATGTCTTGATGGCTTTAGTAGTGTCTATGTAATCTACCAAATATATATTTTGTATCTTTTGATACATTCCTTCTTCATCATAAAATATTGAAACTGTTTTAACTGATTCTCTATCATTTTGCTTTTCTGTTACAGACTTATATAATGCAACCATATATTTATAGGTTCCGTTCTCTCGACAGACCATATTCTCAGCTTCTATTTTGACATTTAATATTTTGTTAGCTATATAATTTTGATAACTTTCTTTATTTATTAATTCTACTATGGCACTTAAATAATCACTACTATCTCCATCTATCTCAAAACTTGTATTATATATTTTGGTATTATTCATTTTTAAAGTACTTAAATCTAGTGTTTCATCTAATCCTAATCCTTTTAAATATAAAAGTACATCTTCCTTTTCTAACACACTTCCCATACTACCATCATCAATGTTTAAGGTTACTTTGATATCACCACTACAACTATATCTGATATTTTCCATACCTTTAGATGATACTTCAATTATGTTATGTGTTCCGTCTTCTTTTGTTTTCTCATATCGATTATCATTTACTGCTCCATAATAACTTCCTACATTTGCTAATTTCATATCATTATTATCAACATGAATATGTATATCATCATATAGAGTACTTACGGATAATGAGTGTTTCTTTGGCGTATTCGCTGTTATCATCGTCTTACTACCATTACCGGTTATTGTTACACTAAAATAGGCATATGTTGCACTTATTATTAGTAGTAACATTATTAAAACTCCCACTAAGCTTATTACTATTTTTCTATTCTTCATAAGCTTAGCTCTCTTTCTCCAAGAATTAACCTTGGTAAGATATTTGTTAATACCAATGGTATTAACAAACTAAAATATTTTAGTTT
>CANQTA010000056.1 GCA_947626655.1 uncultured Bacilli bacterium | reverse complement strand
ATATAAAATAAATTTTGTTCAAGTTTTCATGACTATGTGTGCCTTGAACGAAGTGAAAGGAATGTGAGGTTAAAATGCAAGAAAAATTTTTAGAAATGGATAGTAAGTGGAACGATTTAAAAATTGATGTAACCAAAGTAACTACGCTTCCAATTCGTGATTTTATAACTAGTCAACATATTGATATTATTGTTAAATATTTATATGTAGTAGCTTATGTTGAACAAAAAAATTATGCTAAATATCGAGCTTTATATGAAAAATTACAACTTAAAAGAATTGGTAAATGTGACATTGCTAAATTTAATGAATTAATTGTTTCATTTCAAAAAAATGGCTTTTTAAAAGCGGGAGCTATTCCCATTAATAAGCAAAATAAAATGTTAAATGGTTCCCATCGGTTAGCTTGTTCTCTTTATTTTAATATAAATCCTTATGTTTATTATATTGATGAAGAAGATCACGATTATCCTGTCAGTTGGTTAGCTGAAAATGATTTTACTGATGAGGAAATAGCAGAAATTTTAAAAGTTAAAGAAGAATTACAAGCTAAATTTGAATCACATTCAATTAATTTAAAAGATGTTTATGTAGCTTTAATCACTCCTTTAAAAAATAACCAAATTGACTATCCATATTTAGAAAAACATCTAAATAATTTACAAAAAAATGGAATAGAAGGCTTATTTATTTGTGGCAATACCGGCAGTGGAATGCATTTAAATTTAAATCTAAAAAGAGAATTAATTACTTATCTTAATTCTAAAAGTTCTGAATTTTCCTTAATTTGTCATGTTGGTTCACAAAATTTAGCTGAAATAGATGCAACAATTGAATTAGTAAATACTTTAGATTATACTGCCATAGCAGCTATGCCACCATATGAAACTATTCACACTTTTGCTGAAATTAAAACATTTTATGAAAAAATTGCTAAATTATCCAATAAACCAGTTTTAATTTATAATATTCCTAGTGTTACTAATATTACTTATACCGAAAAAGAATTAAAAATACTTTTAGATATTCCTAATGTTTATGGCATTAAATATACCGATAGTAATTTAACTAAACTAAAGGCATTAACGGTATTATCACCAAATAAATTATATTTTTATGGTAAAGATGATTTATTATTAGATGGTTTAAAGAGTGGAGCTACTGGTGGTATTGGTGGTTGTTATAATTTATTCCCTAGTTTTATTATTAAAATTGTTAAAGAGCATGACTTAAATTATCAAAATAAATTGAACCGAGGAATAAAATTACTTAGGTATTTATATCCCGATTTACCAGGTGATGAATTTGTTAAAACAGCATTAACTATCAAAAAAGAATTAAATGATGAAGAATTTTTAAAGTATTTGGAGGAAAATGTATGCCTAGATTAATTGTATTTGATATTGATGGCGTTTTAAATGATGGGACTTATTTAATTACTGATAATGGAGAAGAAATCAAAAAAATTAATTTTAAAGATTTAGATAGTTTTAATTTAATTAAAAAAAATTTAAATCTTAAAACTTTATTTTTAAGTAGTGAAAATACTAAATTAGCTAATCTTTTTGTTTCTAAATTTGAGCCTCATGATTATCTTTTAGGAGTTCAAGATAAATATCTAGTTTTAAAAGAATTTATAACTAATCACCAATATTCTTGGGATGATGTTTGGTATATTGGTGATGGTAAAAAAGATTATGAAGTAATGCAAAAAGTTGGCTTTAGTTTAGCACCCGCTAATGCTATTTTAGAAATCAAAGATATTGCTAGTTATCAACTTCTTTCTAATGGTGGTGATGGAGTTGTATATGAAGTATATGAATTATTAAAAAAAGAAATTTGTTCTAAAAAATTAGCAACTAATTTAAATTTAGAGAAAACTTGGCAAACTAATTTAGAAGATCATTTGCAAATAATAAATTTAATTAAAAATGATCAAGAATTTTTTAAGAATCTAGAATTAGCCATCAATATGATTATTGAAAGTATTCAAAAAGGTGGTTGTCTTTATGCTTGTGGTAATGGTGGAAGTGCTTGTGATAGTCTTCATTTAGTAACTGAGTTAATTAGTAAATTTAATTATGAAAGAAAAAGTTTACCAGCTATTTCTTTAAATAGTAATCAAGCAATATTAACGGCGATAGGAAATGATTATGATTTTTCGAAAGTCTTTAAAAGACAAGTAGAAGGTTTACTAACTAGTAAAGATGTATTATTTTGTATTTCTACTAGTGGTAATTCTCTAAATATTAAAGAAGCTATTCAAGAAGCTTTAAATAAAAATATAAAAGTAATTTTGTTAACAGGTAGTAAAGCTCATTATGAAAATAAGGCTAATTTAGCAGTTATCAAAGTACCAAACGAGAATACACCTCGTATTCAAGAAGTCCACATCATAATTATTCATTATATTTGTGAAATAATTGAAAAATATTTTAAGGATGGTGATTTAAATGCAAAGTAAAACTATTTGGCATGTTGGTGGTTATAATCGTAATTATGGAGATTTTGTCCTTTTAGAATCAATGCGAGAAAATTTAAGTAAAATATCCCCAATACCTCTCAATTTTGTTAATATTGATTGTCAAAGTACTCATTTTTTTCCTGAATTAATTGAACAATTGAATAATAAAGCCGCTATGTTATTAATTGGTGGTGGTGGTTTTATTATGAATCGTCACGAAGATAATAGTCTTTCTGGTTGGCAATGGAGTATTAAAAATGAAGATATTAAAAAGATAAAATGTCCACTTGTCGTTTATGGAATTGGCTATAATAAATTTCATTATGATGAACGTGGTTTTAAAGCTAATATGAATGATTCTTTAAAAGAAACTTTAAAAAAAGCTCGGTTATTTTCTACTCGTAATGAAGGAACGAAAGCAGAATTAGTAAGAAGAGGATTAGAAGATGCTAAAATTACTGTTATTCCTGATCCCGGAATGTTTATTACTCCTTTAAAAATTGAAGCTGATTTTTTGAAACAAAAGCGCATGCTGGTAGGGATAAATTTTGTAGCTGATCGTCCTCAATATACATTTCCTCCTAACTATGAAGAAAGTAAATTAGAAGTTTGGGATAATTTAATTAAAACTTGTGAATATTTAATTCAAAAATATCAGGCTTTAATAATCAATATTGACCATATTCCGGCTTTAGATAGTGAAGTAAATGCTTTATTTAAAGAAAAACTAGGAGAAAATTACTTAGTTTTATCTGAAGAATTGCCCCAAATTTATCCTCCTTCTTTAGTAAATGCCCATTATTTAGCTTATATCTATCAACAAATAGATTTAGTTTTGGGAATGCGTGGCCACTCTAATATTATTGCCTTTGGAATGGGTACTCCTTTTATTTCAATTGGTTCACATAATAAAAATAGATTTTTCTTACAAGAAATTTTAGAAGAAGATTATTTAATTGATTTAAGAAACTACAAAGAAAATGCTAATTGTGATATAATAGTTAAGAAAATTGAAAAATTATTAAATGATAAAGAGTATCAAAAAAGAACTGCCAAAAGAAGAGCAGAATTAAAACAACGATTTGATAATTTTAATCAACAAATTATTGAAATATTAAAGGAGAATATATAATGGAAATATTAGATTTGTATGATGATTCTTTTCAAAAGTTAGATGAAACGATTGAAAGGGGAACTAAAACTGAAGCTGGTAAAAATATTATGCTTTCGGTAGCTTTTATTAAAAATCAAAAGGGTGAATATTTAATTCAAAAAACTTCTTCAGCTAAAGGAAGTAAATATTCATCTACCGGTGGTCATGTTAAACATGGTGAAGATGGTCTTACGACAATTAAAAGAGAATTACAAGAAGAATTGGGATTGTTAAGTGATGATATAAAGTATATTACTACTTTTAAATATCCTTTAAAAAATTGTATATTTAATGTTTATTTGTTGGAAGTAAAAGATTTAGATTTAAAAAGTATTAAATTACAAGAAGAAGAAGTAGCAGAAATTATGTTTTTAACTCCGCAAGAAATAAATAACTTAATTAAAGAGGATAAGTTTTTAGCATCCCATGCTTATATTTTTCAAAATTATTTAAATTAATAATTAATAGGGAGTTTTAGGATGAAAGATTTAGAGATTGAAAAAGAAAAATTAGCGACAACTTTAGAAATTATTCGAGGAATCTATGAAGAAGAACAACAAGCTTTAAATAATTTATATCATAATTTTATTGGTAGTAGAGATGAATTATGGGAAGTAGCTGGTCGTAAACAAGTTCATATTAATACTTTAAAATCGGCTTTAGAAAAGCCTTATTTTGCGCGGATTGATTTTGAATTTGCCCAAAGTAAAGAAAGAAAAAGCATTTATATTGGGAAAAATGGTATTATAAAAGGAACAGAAGTTTTAGTAACTGACTGGCGGGCTCCGATTAGTTCTTTGTATTATGATGCTGATTTAGGCGAGTGTAGTTTTGAAGCTCCTGATGGCTTAATCGCTGGCATTATGACTTTGAAAAGACAATTAGAAATCGAAAGAGGCGAGTTACTAAATTATATCGATGTTGAATTAGTTACTAGTGATGAGTTATTACAAAAATATTTAAATGCTAATAATGATGCCCGGCTTAAGAGTATTGTTTCAACAATTCAAAAGGAACAAAATTTTGTTATTAGAAAAAGATTAGTGGATAATTTAATTATTCAAGGTGTAGCTGGCTCTGGTAAAACTACAGTAGCATTGCATCGTGTTGCTTATTTAGTTTATAATTATCGGCAACTTATTAATCAAAATCAATTTTTAATTATTGGTCCTAATCCCATCTTTTTAAAATATATTCGTTCAGTGTTACCGGAGTTAGATGTCACTGGAGTTTCGCAATTTACTTTTGAAGATTTCGCTAAAGATTATCTTAATTTAGATTTAAAAATAAATTCAGCTAGTAAAAAAGTAACTGCCAGTATTGCCGGTAAATTAACCAATGATATCGATAAATTTAAATGTTCTTTAAAATATCGGGCCATGTTAGATGAATTTTTAAATTTATTTTGGCAAAGTCTTACTCAAGAAGATTTAAAAATGCGAGATTTCGTTATTTTAGATAAAAACTTAATTAGTCATGTATTTAATAATATGGGTGAAAATTTAAGTTTGAATAATCGTCTTTTATTAACTATAGATAAATTAACAAGAATTATTGAAGACCAAAGTAATGAAATATTGAATAGATATACTAATTATACCTATCAGGAATTTGCAGAGGCATCTAAAGAAGAAAAAGAAAAGTTAAGAAAATTATATATTAAAGAAAGAGAAGAAATTAAAAAAGGGTGTCGAACTCTTTTAAAAAAATATTTTAGTAAAGCTAAAGTTGATATAACTAAAATTTATAAATTATTTATAACGACTATAACTAATTATAATATTTATGATTATCGTTATCTTCCTGAATTAAAGAAAGAAACTTTACAAAATTTAAAAAAAGGTAGTTATGATTTTGAAGATTTAAGTGCTCTTTTATATTTAAAATATCGGATGGATCCAAATATGGGTTATAGTCGTATTCGTCATGTAGTAATCGATGAAGCTCAAGATTTAGGTGAATTTAATTTTCAAGTATTAAAAAATATTTTGGATAGTGCTACCTTTAGTATTTTTGGGGATTTAGCTCAATCAATTTATGATTATCGTGGTATATCTAGTTGGGATACTGTTAATGCTTTAATGTTTAATAATGAAGGTGAAATTATTAATTTTGCGAAAAGTTATCGGACTACTGCCGAAATAATGGAAGTGGCTGATGAGGTTGCAATGAGTATTGGTTTAAATAAATCTGACTTAGTCGTAAGACATGGAAATCCAGTTACTTTTACAGAAGTACCAATGGATAATAAAGCTTTATATATAAGAAATAAGATATTAGAATTTCAAGCTAAAGGTTATAAAACCATCGCCATTATTGCTAAAACAGATTTACTAGCTAGTTATTTAAATGATGATTTAAAAGAAATCGGTTTTAATATTCCTAATGTTAGTTTAAATGCTGATGTTTTAAATAGTGATTATGATATTTGTACGATATCTAATCAATTAGCTAAAGGATTAGAATTTGATGCGGTAATTATTGCTGATGTTGCCGATAATATTTATAATTCTGCCAATGCTTTAGATATGAAATTATTATACGTGGCAATTACAAGGGCGTTACATGAAGTAGATATTCTCTATACTGGTTCTTTAACTAAAGTATTAGATGATTATCAAAAAGATAAAAGTGTTAATGCTCGGAAACTTAGATAATTTTCTAACGAAATAAATTTTTACATTTAATTGACACAAATATTTGACTTATATCTAAAAAAAGTTTAAGATAAATTATGTTTTAAGAAAAGGAGAAATTTAAATGGATTCTAAAGAGTTATTAGGTTATGCCTCATATGACAAACCATGGTTAAAATACTATAAAAAGGGTGTTGCGGAAACAATGATACCAGAATTATCTATTTATGAAGCAATAAAAGAAAATAATAAAGATCGTTTGCAAAATGTAGCTTTGGATTTAAGAAGTAGTTCTAATAATTTTGAAAAAGGAATTGAAATAACTTATAAAAAATATTTTCAAAGAATGGAAGATATTGCCAAATCTTATGCAAGTATGGGTCTTAAAGTTAATGAAATGTTAGTTACAATTTTACCTAATATTCCGGAAAGTCGGATTCTTATTTATGGTTTAAATATTTTAGGAGTAACTGTTTATCCGGTTTCCCCAATGATTTCTGCCAATGGACTTGATGCTATTCTTTCAGAAAATGGAGTTAAAAATGTAGCTGTTTTTGGAGGATTCTATGATAAATTTGCCGAAGTTTTAAAAAATCGGAACTTAGATAGTTTATTATATGTAACTGGTATGGAATCACTTCCGCAAATAGTGCAAGTTTTAAATAAAGTAAAAATGCGGAAGAATAATGCTGCTTTACGCAAAGATAATGTTTTATTATGGGATGAGTTTGCCCAATTAAAGAAAGGTTATAGTGGAAAATTAAAACCATATTATGATAAAGATCACGTTGCCATTGTTGTAGGTACTAGTGGTACAACCGGTATTCCTAAAGGTGTATGTTTAACTGATTATAATTTAAATGCGATAGCTCTTCAACATGGTTTAAGTGGCATCTTAAGTGAAGAAGACGTTTTACTAGATGCTTTAATTCAATCAATTGGTTATGGAATATCAACCATGCATTATTCTACTTATTTTGGTTATAAAAATATTTTAATTCCAGAATTATTATTTGAAAAATTCCCTGAAGTGTTATGTAAAACAAAGCCTGATCACTTTACTGGGGGACCGGTTCATATGCAATATTTAGCTAAAAGTAAAGAATTTTTAAATGGGGAACTTCCTAAATTAAAGAATTTAGTTTCTGGGGGAGCAACTTTACCAAAAGAATTAGAAAAAGAATTAAATCATGTCGATGTAGGCTTTCAAGAAGATGGTATAGAAGATCCTCGAATTATTGTTAGACAAGGTTTTGGAGCCACTGAAAATGGTGGTTGTGGAGCTTATGCAAAACAAGGAGCTTATAAATTTGGGGGTATTGGTATTCCACTTCCTTTTGATACAATTGCCATTTTTGAACCTAATACTGATAAAGAATTACCATATAATACCGAGGGGGAAATTTGTATAAGTGGACCTACTGTAATGAAAGAGTATTTAAATAACGAAGCTGAAACTAAAAAAGTCTTAAAAAAACATCGTGATGGTCAAGTTTGGTTACATTTAGCTGACTTAGGTTATATGGATGAAGATGGTCAAGTTTATATGACTGATCGAATAAAAAATATCTTTATGCGGACAGGCTTTAATGTTCATCCTTCTAAAATTGCTGAATTTTTAATGTCTCTTCCTTATGTTGCTGATGCTTCTGTAATTGGTTTTTCGCATCCTACTGAACAAAAAGTACCTGTTGCCTTTGTAGTTTTAAAAGAAGAATATATAGGAAAAGAAACGGAAATCTTAGAAATGTTAAAGGCAAGTTGTTATAATAATTTAGAAGAATCATCACTACCTTATGAATTTGTTTTTGTAGATACATTACCAAGAAATTTAGGTGGTAAAGTAGATGAAAATATTTTAATAAGTTTAGCTAATATCAATTATATGGAAAATAGTAAAGTACAAAGTCGCATTTTAAAAATAAAAAAATAGTTAAAAATTAGTAAAGGTGAATTGAAATTTGCGTGAATCCGATTAAGGCAATCGCATAAAAAATTGATGTAAAGTAGAATTACAAAGAAGGGATGACATTGAATATAAGATTTTCAATA
>CANQTA010000055.1 GCA_947626655.1 uncultured Bacilli bacterium | reverse complement strand
AGAATACATGATTTTTTTTACTATAAAAAGTAATTGTACCATAATTTTACATTATTTTTTTTATGCGATTGCCATATTTTTACCATAAGTTAATATCATTTTGAATAAATGGTACAGCTCCATATCTACCCAAAATATAACCTTTCTCAACATTCTCAACTTTTCTAACTGCAAAATCACTTAAGGCATATAAATCGCTAATACCAGTATCATTGCTTTTTTCAGTAAACCAAATTTGATCTCTTCGTAAAATCCTTAAATCAAGTAAATTAGTATCATGGGTATTAAATATTAATTGAGCATTATAGCAATTAATTTCTGGATCATTAAATAACGCTACTAAATATTGAATTAAAAAAGGATGAAGACTTCTATCAAATTCATCAATTACTAAAACTTGATGTTTGTTAAAGGCTTCAAAAATAAATGGAATTAAAATAAATATTATTTGTGTCCCTAAAGATTCTTCATTAAAATCTAAATAATAATTTGAACCTTTATGTTTAAATGAAACTTGATACATTTTAAAACTTTCAGAATTATTATTTTTAATTAAATCAAAAAGTGAACCAAAGAAATCTTTAGGTAAATCCATTTTAGTTATTTTATAATCTACAATATTAAAATCAGCTTTTTGTAAAAATTTTAGGGCAAAATTCTTCAAATCATTTTCATTATTTTCATAAATCATAAACGAATTTTGCTTTAAATTTTCAGTATCAAAAAAAGTATTAATACCTGTTGTTAAAAATTCATAAGC
This sequence comes from uncultured Bacilli bacterium, assembly GCA_947626655.1. Taxonomy (GTDB): domain Bacteria; phylum Bacillota_I; class Bacilli_A; order RF39; family UBA660; genus SIG200. The sequence goes on along the minus strand of CANQTA010000055.1, from coordinate 8,351 downwards.
AGCCTTTGTCTTTTTATAATTCCAATTAGTTGCTGTTGCTAAAAAGAATTTATTTTTACTATTTTTTATTGCAATTTCTTTTAAAATTTTTTCATCTTTTTGATTATAAGAATATTCATTTACATTTGTTCTATCAAAAATTTTAGTTTCCCGACCATTAGGATAGTAATATAAATATTCTTCATATATTTGATCAGAATCTGCTTTAAATCCATAAACATAACGTACATTTTCTAACAGAAATTTTATTTCAAATTCACTAGTTTCATTTACAGATTTTTCATCAAATTTAAAAGGGACAATTGGCAATTTTTCTTCTATATAACGATTATTAGAATTACGTAACATTAAAACAACTAAATTCAATATGACAAACAAATTAGTTTTTCCTGATGCATTTGCTCCATAAATCGCTGCTGTTTTTAAAATTCTTTTTTTATCAACTTCAACATAATTATTCTCTAAGCCTTTACTATTATTTGCTAACATACTAAAAGTCACGCGATTTTTAAAAGACATAAAATTAGCAATACTAAATTCTATAATCATTTTTATCCCTGTTTTCTATTTATTATTATATGCTTATTTTAATATAAAATCAAATATTTTTACATTTTAATGCTTATTTTTGCATAAAAAATGCATTTTTTTAAAATAAATTATAAAAAGAAGTCAAATTAATTGGCTTCTTCACTCTTATCGTTATCTTCTTTTTTACTTTTTTTCTTTTTCTTGTTTACTTTTTCCTCATTTTTATTTTGTTCTTCTTTCTTTTGCTCTTCCATATTTTTTTGTAACTTCTTTAAATCTTCTTTATCCATATTCTTAAATTTTTTAATTAATTTACTCTTACTTCGAATTAAGATAATAATACACAAAATACTTAAAACTAAAGAAACTCCAAAAGCTATTATTACATATTTATAGGTTTGATTTAATTCTTGCAAAGCATCTAAATTTTCTGAATCATAAGTGCCAAAGGTTTTATTAATTGAATCATAAGTATAAAAATCTTTTTTACCAGTTTCTACATTAATACCATATACAATATAAGTTTTCGAGTTTTCACTAACTTTAAAAACTTCATATTCATTATCATTAATAATAGCTTTACTCTTAATGAAATCTTTTAAATCATCTTTATAATCTAATATTACTATCTTTAAACTTGTTCCAGTAACTTCCAAATATTTATTATAAGTATTATTATTATAAATATAATTTATAACTTCACCTTCAGAGTTTTTTAATCCAACTAAAGTATAATTAATATTTTCATTAAAACAAGCCGGAATAGTTATCTCATTAATAGTAATCTCACTTTCGACAAAAGTAGCTGGACAGGTATAATTACTTCTCAATTTTACAACTGTAAAATCAGTATTATCAACATTTACATTGATTGGATTTCTGTCAATCACATTTACTACTAAATTATAAGTTTTTTCACTACCATTTTCGGCTCTTACTAATATTTTTATATTATTTGCACCCTCTGAAACTGTTATTTCTCCGATGCCAGAAACATTAGCTTTTTTATCATTTGCCTCTGCACTTACAATAACACTATTAGTACCTTCTGGAACATCAACACTATAATTTAAATTATCTTTACTAAAAGCTGGTGTTATTTCATAACCATCTACTTTTAAACTTTTTAAATTATTATCTTTAGAATAACTGGCTTCTAATTCATCTTGAGTAATAATTTTTATTGTTTTTCCACTACTCGTTAAACTAATTTCACTCATATCACTAAAAGCATAAGCTTCATAACTATTAACTGAAACCGTAGTTGAACCTTTTTTTAAAGTTTTAAAAGTAAATGTATAACTTTTAGATTTAATTCCACTAGTAGCAGAAGCTGCCATTTTTGTCCCTCCTGCTTCCGCCGATGAACTCGTTAATTGGAGATATTTACTATCATAACTTAATTGCATATTCCAAGAACCAATATCACTTCCCTTTAAAGTTACTGTTAAAGTTACTTTATTGCCTACAACTACTTGACTAGTTCCCGAAACACTTATACTACCACTAGCAGCTCTTACCAATCCAGGCAATATTAATAAACTCATCAATAACATTATATATATTTTTAATTTCTTCATTTTTTCACCCTTTCTATTGAACTATAGTATAAGTACCTAATAAATTTTTTTGGACTTGTAACAAATCTAAGGCATTAATAATTCCATCATCAGAGGTATCACCAGCTAAACTATATACTCCACTTAAAGTAAAAGTACCCAAAATATTTTTTTGAACTTGTAATAAGTCTAAAGCATTAATAATTCCATCCCCAGAAGTATCACCATTAATTACCACCACTAAATCTTCAGTCATTTCGCTATTACTAACCGAAATTTTATAACCAGTACCAATTAAACCTTCAGTTACCAAAACATCTTGACTATTCTTAATTAAGACACTTTTAGCTCCTGCAATACTTTCTAAAGTATTTTTAACTGTATTAACATCTGTATTAGGATTTATTCCTGTAATCATACCACTTGCATACTTAAATCCACTACTTACAACAATTGTACTAATAGGTACAGCTGTTTTATTCTCGGTATCTGGAGTATCAACGGCCCCACTACTACTTTGATAATCTGATTCATCCATATTTATATAAACAGGAATATAAAAAGCAAAAACATTATCTAATAAACCTAAATTTTTATAAGTATTATAAGTAGTTTTAGCTTCACTAGAAGGAGCACCAATATTTGTCATATATTGATGACCATATAATTTACTAGCTTCTATCGGAACTACATTAAACTTTTGTAAATAGCCGGTATATTGCCCTTTATCGATATAAGAACTAGCTATTTGACTAGCTCCTCCTTTAATTGCTTCAGTTAAACCATACCAATTTTTACTTTTAGCATAATCAAGACCACATATTGTTGTTCCTTTACTAGTTGCACATGAATCAGTTACCCCAAAATTATAAAAATTATAGAAGCCTTCATAACCAGGATAAATACCACTATAAAGATTATATAAAGAATTAGAACTACCCATTTCTTGTAAAATTCTTGAAGCTATAAATATTGGACTAACATTAGTATCTTTACCTACCAAATTAATAATATCGCCTAAAAGATTATTTAAAGTTAAGTGATATTTATAAAATTCGGTATGATCAATTATATCGGCAGCAGCACCGGCATATAAAGATTCTAAATTAGAATCATATTTTAAATATTCAAATTGAAAAATAGCTTGTTCAGTAAAAAAATTACGAGGATCCATATAATAAGCTACTGCTGATGAAGAAGCGGGATACCAAGTTTTTGTATATTGATTTTTACAAGTATAATCAATATTAGTAGGAACACTACTAGCAATATAACTATTACCACAAGCTGATTCTCTACTTACAGCCTCACTCCAAAGTAAACCGGTCGCTATTGCTTGAAATGTCCAATTGGGATGAGCACTTTTTAAACTACAAAGACCACTCCAATAACTAGGGGGAAAACCCGCATCCTGCATAGCTACTTCACAGTCATTAGTAGGTACTTCATTATAAGTAATTTCTATAACTTGAACATAATCACTACAAACATACCCAGTTGCACTACCTTCATAATACATTTTATACCAACCATTAGCGCATTCTTGTTCACTTGCTATTAGTTCATTATTTACTAAATTATATTCGCCATCTTTACTTAATGTTTTTAAAGTATCATAATTAGTTCCTGGTCCACTGCGCAGATAAACCCCATTACCAGTAATCTTGCCATGATAAACTAATGCTTCACAAATATGAATGTTTAATCCTAATACTATAAATAAGAAAAAAACATAAATAATGCATTTATTCTTCATAGCATATGCCTACTTTCTATTAAAATTTTATCATATTTTAAAGTAATAACGCAAAAGTTCACTAAATTATCACTATATTTTTCATCTTATTGACATTTTTTAGTCTATTATTTTACATAAACATATATTATAATATATGGAAAGGAAAAAAACAGGTGGGGAAAATGAATAAACATTATGACGGTATTGATCTTTTCTTTATTATCAGTATATCTTTTTATTTTATAATTCTCTTTTTATTTATTTCTGTTTTCTTAATGAATTATTTTGAATTATCTAAAAAAGAAATATTAACCCCTGTAACTCCCCCTAAAAAAGAACCTAAAGTTAAAACAATCAATAAAATTCATAAACAACCTAAAAATCCGAAAAACAATATTAAAGTTAAAAAAGAAAAAGTAAAACCTCAAAAAGTGAAAAAAATAAAAAAAGTAAAAACTAAAACCCCTAAATTAAAAAAACGTCCAATAAGTTCTAGACCTCACAAAACTGTTTATCTAAATAATGTCTCATATATTAAAAATAATCCCCCTAAAAAATATTAATCTTTTTCTTTTTTACGTCTCAACAATCTTTTAAAATCAAAAGAATCCTTAGTCAAGTCTTTTTTTATTAATTTATCTAATTGCTCTCCTTTTCTACCAAAATATATTATTAAATAGGCCATTTCTTCATCTTCTAAAAGAATATCAATAATTTTATCTATGCGTATAGTTTCATTTAAAAGTCTTAATTTAAAACATAATTCTTTAATGAACTCTAAAGAATCATCACTAATAATAGTATTTTTTAAATATTCTTCCCATTCTTTAGTTAACTCTTCTTTAATAAAACCATAATCTCTACTTATTTCGATAAAAAGATCTATTTTGGAAGACATATCTGGAAATTGTCCATTTTCTGCTAAAACTTTTTGGCGTTCTTTTTCTTGTCTTAAATAAATTTGTCTTTTGACCGTTAAATTACTCTTCTTCTTATCTATTTTTAATAATTCCGCATTTATTTTTTCCTTTTTTCCTTCTATACGTTCTATTAATAACTCAATTAATTTAATATCTAAAAAACTAACTCCTAAACCAATAAAAGTAGTAAATAACATATATATTAAAAAATTATCATAAATATTCCTATTTATTAATTTAAAAAAGATATGAATTAAATTACTTCCTAAATGAGCTCCTATAACTGCAGCCCCAACTGAAGTAATCACTAAAAATAATTTGTTTTCCAATATATCTTTTCCTAAATTTAAAAAACTTCTTAACAGTTCTAATTTACTTTTTTGATTCATGATACTCTCCCTAATTTTTTTCACGCTCTTAAAGCATATCTTTAATAAAATAATTTGTCAATAGAAAAAGTAGAACCAAGTCTACTTAATCATAATTATATACACCATGAATTTTTAATAAATCATTCTCAGTTGGTTGAGAAACTACATATTTATCTTTTTTTTTAGTTACGGTAAAAGTAATCGTATAATCAATTTTATCAGTTGTATTTTTCATTTTATCTAATTTATAATCTATAAATTTAGAAACATCATAATTTCCATTACGATCATTAAATTCACTACGATTCTCTTCTAAATATAAAGCAGCATTTTTTTGTTCTTTATATAAATCATATACTTCTATCTTAACAGTTACATAAGCATTATCTCCATCATATTCTTCATTAACTATTTCATAATTTAAATCTTTATATTGTTTTTTTAAAATACTCCGATATTTTTCGCTTTGTTCTTCAGTTAAATTTTCTTTTTCAATGACTTTTTCTAAATCCACTAATACTTCACTATCTAAAGTTTTATATTGCTTTAAATAAGTATCTACAGCACTTTTAGCATCATTCATGCCACAACCAGTCATTAAAAATATCCCCATTAATAAAATTATTAATTTTTTCAAAATTATCACCTAATCTTATTATTTCAAAATTATAATAATTTATACATTGTTATAGCTTAATTTAATTAATTCATAAATAAGATATTCTTTTTCAGTTAAAGATTCATCTAACTTCTTTAACATTTTTTGATACATTTTTTCTGTATCTTCTAAAAGTTCATCAAACCATTCTAAATAAATATATTTTAATTTACTATAATTTCTATCTTTAAACATGTTATTAATTTCTAATTTTATCACTTTTTTAACTTTTTCTTCTTGTCTAGTTTCTTTAATTAACCCATCATCTTTAATTACTTTATATTCAATATTACTTAAACTAATATTATACATAAATTCATTAACATTTAATTCATCATCTAATATTAAACTACTTTTATTTATAGAATAACCTTCTTCATCAAATTCAATTGCTAAAGCATTCTTCCCATCACTAAAAATACTCGTATACTCTAGAAAATGATTTCCTTTTAACTTAGTCTTATCTTTTATACTTTCTAAAAAAGATTTACTTATTTGGATTTTTTTAGACAACATATTTAAGATAGTTTTTTGTTCAACATGAATTAAAGGAATTTTCTTAGCATACTCTAAATCATCTTCCTTATCCCATTCATAAAACATACAATATCTTTCTTGAAAATTTAACATTACATCATAATAATAATCCATTATTTTAGCTTCCTTCCTAAAAAAATTAATATAAATAAGCCAACAAAAAACAAATCACAATAGACACTTCTAATAATAAAATAAACAAATTCTAAAAAACTATACCCCATAACTAACAAATTTAAATACATTAATATAAAAAATAAGCCAATAGTTGCTAAAACAAAACCCAAGATGAATAAAAATATATAAAACATATTAATCACTATTATTTTATTTATAAATTAAAAAAAATATTATATAATTATATAGGTGATATTAATGGAATATATAACATGTATAATTTTAGGACTTATTCAAGGGATAACTGAACCATTGCCAATCTCTTCTAGTGGTCATATTTTCTTATTTAAACATTTATTTAATACAACTATATTTGACAATAATTTAACATTTGAAATTGTTTCTAATTTTGGTTCTTTTTTAGCTATTTTATTTATTTTTCGCAAAGATATTATAAAACTTATTCAAAATTTCTTTTTATATATTTTTAGTAAAGAAAAAAGAAAGAATAATAAAGATGGTTTTATGTACATCATAAAACTTATTATTAGTACTATTCCAGTAGGTATCTTAGGTTTTTTATTTAATGATTATTTAGAAAGTCATTTTAATTCTTTAAAAATATTAGGTTTAACTTTTCTTTTTACAGCTTTAATGCTTTATATTGTTAGAGATATTAAAGGAACTAAAGAATCAAAAGATATAACTTTTAAAGATGCTATTATTATTGGATTATTTCAAGCCATCACTATTTTACCTGGCATTTCGAGAAGTGGTACTGTCTTAGTAGCTTGTCTTTTATGTCATTTAAAAAGAGAAGATGCTTTAAAATATACTTTTATGCTATACTTCCCAGTAAGTGCTGGTACGATGCTTTTAAAAGTTCCAGAATTAGTTAATACTAGTACATCTTTACTTTTCCCTTATTTAACAGGTATGGTAGTTGCAATGCTTATTACTTATTTAACCTATCAATGGCTTAGTAATATTGTCAAAAAAGGTAAACTATGGAAATTTTCCTTCTATTGTTTAATTCTTTCATTCTTTATCTTTATTTATTTTCGATAATTTATCAAAAACTACTTGTTCTAAAATAAATTTATTGTTAAAATATAAATAGGAAGTGCGAATGAAGTAGCACTACCAATTTGGTTGAGCTAATCCATTAGGGTTAGCATTTTTAATGTAACAATTACTAAAAGTAATGTTAAAATAAAATTAATTATTAAAAGTATATCACGTTGTGTTGATACTCTCATATTTATACCTCCTTTTTATCAACCAAATCCCCCTGTATTAGAATTTCAAATTAATAAAAGTTTTTACGGTAATGCTATCCCTTGCACCTCCACGTTCATTTAAACATAAATAACTTAAAAAGGCAAATTGCGAAATCTCTAGAGATTTCGCAAATCATCATTTCTGACACAAATTTGACATTTTTTTATAATATTTAATTTAATTTTTTTAATAAGGAATAACTTTACTATTATTGTTTTCACCTAAAGCTTCTTGTAGTCTATCTGTTACCCATTGAACTTGCGATGACTCAGTATATACTGTTATTTTTTTTGAAACACTTGCAAAAATACTTACATAATTATTTGGAACTATATTTTTATAAGAAGCTTTCGGTAACTTTAATTCACTTAAACTTGTACATCCCGAAAACATTTTGGAAATATCTGTTAATTTTGGAACATTCCAACTACTTAAATCTACTTTTGTTAAATTCCGACAATTTTGAAACATACCTGGTATTGTATGAAAATTAGTTCCTAAATTTGTTACATGCGAGACATTCCAACCACTTATTGGTGTTAGATCACTTATTTGGGTATTAGCAAACATACCTGACATATCTATAGCACTACGAGTATCCCAACCACTTATTGGACTTAAATCACTTATTAGCGTACC
>CANQTA010000054.1 GCA_947626655.1 uncultured Bacilli bacterium | reverse complement strand
AAAACTGAAAAAGAAGATTAAAAGTGTTATTTATTAATCTTCTTTTTCGTGCTTAAATTTTAACTGTGAATAGTAACGTAAAATCTATAAATTCCCATAATTTTTTTCATAAAATGGTTGATTTTTACATATTGTTGTAATATAATGTTAATGCAAACGGGAGTTATGCGCCCATAGCTCAATTGGATAGAGCGTTAGACTACGGATCTAAAGGTTAGGGGTTCGACTCCCTTTGGGCGCACCATTGTCGGGAAGTAGCACAACTTGGTAGTGCGCTACATTTGGGATGTAGAGGTTGCAGGTTCAAATCCTGTCTTCCCGACCATTTTTTAAAGCAAGGAAGTACGTTTTTTGATAATACGTACTTTTTTCTTTAAAACCGAAAGTTTTGACAACATTTGTCGAATTTATTTAAAAGTTATTTAAAATTTGTTATGATATTTTACAGGTGAGGAGAAGAGATGCGTATGGATTTTGCAATTAATGAACTTTTAAAAAAAGTAGAGTATACTAGTATATGGGTAGAAACAATAAATCTTAAAGAACTTGACAAGAAAAGCATAAATCGTTTATAATTTTCATTGTTAGAAGGTGTGGTTAATGTATAACGAACGAATTTATTTGACACCCCAAGATATTTTAGAAAAAGATTTCAAAATTGATGCAAGAGGATATAGACCTCAAGAAGTAGATAAATTTCTTGATATGGTTATTCGAGATTATACAGAATACAATTCTATCATAAAAAAATTAGAAAAAGACATCAAAGATTTAATTGATGATAATAGTAAATTAAAGCAAAATATTAGGAGTTTAAATGAAGAGTTAGAAATTGCTAAGCAAAATGAAAGTGCAACCAAAACTCTTACAAATGTTGATTTACTAAAAAGAATAAGTCAATTAGAAAAAGTTGTGTTTGGAAAAGAAGAATAATATTAAAGACAAATGCTGCATCAAAAAGTGATGTAGAGGAAAGTCCATGCTCACATAATCTGTGATGATTATAGTGTTCGTGCTTAGGGAAAAAATAACCTAAGGTAGCAATTGCTAACGGCATCGAAAAAATCTTTTGAAGATTTGATTAGATATAAAGTGCCACAGAAACGAGTTGTTTGGTGACAAACAAATGAAACGCGGTAAACCCCACGAGTGAGAAACCCAAATTATGGTAGGGGAACTTAAAAAATAGAAATGAATATTTTTTAGGATGTATGATAATTTTATGCATAGATAAATATTTGTCGACTCAATTTGAGTACAGAACATGGCTTATTTAATATTATAAATTTAATCTTAAGGAAGTGAAAAGTTTTGGAAGAGATTGCTGAACTTTTAAAAAAGACTAGAGAAGAATCTGGAATTGAATTAAGTGAAGTTAGCAAGGATTTAGAAATTAACGAAATAGTTTTAACAAATATAGAAGAAGGTAAAATCGGATCATTTAAAGATATTTTTGCTTTAAAAGAATTTATTGTTAATTATGCAAAATATTTAGGTTTAGAATCTGAAAAAATTATGGAAGAATTTAATGAGTATCTGTTTGAATATACTTCGAAAATTCCAGTCAAAGATATAGAAAAAACTATGGAAATTAATACAAAAGAAGTAGAAAAAAAGATTGCTTCCCCATATACGACTGAAAAGGTCAAAAATAAAAAAAGTATGTATTTACTTTTATATTTATTAGTTTTATTTCTAGTAATTTTAGCGATTTTTTGGTCTGTGAATCAAATAACTGTTGATAAAAACAATGCCTATGTTGTAAGTTATAGAAAGTAGTGAAGTAATGAAAATGAATTTACCAAATAAAATAACGATTGGAAGAATTTTTTTAGCTATTTTAATGATAGTTTTATTGTTAATTCCTTGGTATGATTTAGGAATTATTTTTCCAACGTATTTAATAAATGGTGAGGTATTGAATTTAAAATATGTTATTGCTGGTATAATATTTTTGATTGCCTCTGTGACTGATTTTTTGGATGGGTATTTAGCTAGAAGTAATAATATGGTAACTGATTTTGGTAAGGTAGCAGATGCTATTGCCGATAAAGTTTTAGTTAATGGCTTATTGATTATATTAGCTTATGATCGTCTTATTCCGGTCTTGGTTCCGGTGGTTATAATAACTAGAGATATTATAGTTGATTCTTGCAAAATGATTAGTGGAAATAAAGGCAAAGTGGTAGGGGCGAGTATTTTAGGAAAATTAAAAACTATTTGTATGCTTATTGGTTTAACATTAACATTATTTAATAATATTCCATTTGAATTTATCAATATTCCAGTGGCGAAGTTTTTAGTTTTAGTAGCTACTATATTATCAGTTATAAGTGGTTGTCAATATTATTATAATACGCGGGAGTTTTTGTTTCCTAAAGAACCACAAAATAAATAAACTATAGTCAGCATCGATAATACCATAATTTTTAGTCAAAAAATTGTTTAAGCATTTAAGATTCAATTTTAGAATTTTAAATGTTTTTTCTTTCTTAAGTTTAAGTGTTATTCTTGAATTATTTTCTCAATTTGGTAAAATATATTTGTAGAGATGGTAGTATGACTAAGAAGCAAGAAATAGTATTTGGTGGTATCATTTTAATAACAGTAATTTTTTTAACTCTACTCGAATTATTTATTCCTCATATTCAAATTGAATTAAATGGCAAGAAGTATATGACCCTTGAAGTTGGTAGTGATTATGTGGAAGAGGGGGCTACTGCTACATTGCATCGACTTTTTAAAAATAAAACTATAAAGTATGATGTTATTGGACAAGTAAATACTAGTAAATTAGGAAAATATACCTTAAATTATGCTTCTAAAAAAGGAAATATAGCTAAAAGTGTTAAAAGATATGTTGAGGTAGTTGATTCGACACCTCCAGAGATAAATATTTTGAAACCAATTGAAGCTTGTAAGACAAATAATGTTATAGATTTAAATGTTTCGGTTATAGATAATTATGATGGAGATATAACAGATAATTTAAAATATCAAATTAAAGATGACAAAGTTTTTTTGGAGGCTTTAGATAGTTCAAATAATAAAAAAGAATTAACCGTAGATATAACATATATTGATAATGATAGTCCTAAATTAACATTGAAAGGAAATAGCAGCATTTATTTACAAAAAGATGATGAATATGTGGAATATGGTGCTAGTGCTATTGATTCTTGTGATGGCGATTTGTCAAATGAAATTGTGATAGATGGAAGTGTTAATACCGCTGTGCCAGGGACTTACAAAATAACTTATAGTGTGACTGATCATAATGGGAATAAGTCGTTAATAACTAGAAATGTTATAGTAACAGCTAAAGAAGCTTCAGAGCCTACAGTTACTAATGGTATAATTTATTTAACTTTTGATGATGGTCCAGGAGTTTATACCGAATCTTTTTTAGAAGTTTTAGCTAAATATAATGTCAAAGCGACCTTTTTTGTGACTGGGCAATTTCCTAAATATCAAAGTATGATTAAAAAGGAGTATGAAGAGGGGCATACAATTGGCATTCATACTTATTCTCACAAGTGGTCAATATATTCAAGTACTGAAACTTATTTAGAAGATTTTAATAAAATTAAAGATATTGTTATAGAAGAAACTGGGGTACCTCCGACTATTTTCCGCTTTCCGGGTGGTAGCTCAAATACAGTAAGTCGCAAATATAAAGTTGGAATAATGACAGAGCTAGCTAAAATTATGACAGATAATGGTTATACTTATTTTGATTGGACATTTGATAGTGGTGATACAAGTAAAAATAAAAATACTAAAGAGGCAATTATTAAAACGGTTAAAGAAAATTTAAAGGGTAATGGTAAGTATATTATTTTGATGCATGATATAAAAAAGAATACTTTGTTAGCATTACCAGAAATTATTGAATATGCTCAAAAACAAGGTTATATATTTAAAACACTTGATGCTGATAGTCCGGTGACTCATTTTAAAATTGCTAATTAACCCATACAAAAAAATAAATGTTTCATAAAATAAACTAGAAAGGAAATGTTTTATGGAACAAAGTAAATTTGAGTATAATCAAGAAACAAGTTATGAAACTGGAATGAGTGGGGCAGGTATGACAACGATGGGAATGGGAACAAGTACTCCTTGTTGTGAAATGGCGATGCCTAGTCAAACTATGATGTGTCCACCAATTCAAGAATGTCCTCAAGAAAGAGTGTGTCATCGTTATATGAATTATGAAGTGCCTCATATTATGCCTTGTAATACTAGAATAATTAATCATCATATTTATCGTCATACATATACACCATGTTTTACTAGTTGTGAAGAAAATGTAGTATCTAATGTTTATGATCGTAAATGTTGTTTCTAATTAATACTTTTATATTTTTGGGATTATTGAAATATTCAATAATCTTTTTTTAAATAAGGGGATTAAAAGTGGAGAGAAGAATAAATTTTCTATTGGCTAAATTAATTAAATAGAGTATAATTATATATAAGGAAAAATAGGAGAATGTTTATGAGTGTTTTAAAAGATAAAAAAGTTGTGGCTTTGGCGATTATATTATTGATATTTACAGTTTTTTATTTTGTAATCGCTAATAAAATATCTTATGCCTTTGAAGATGATATGGATTCGCAAGAAATTTATAATAATACTTTAGATATTATTAAGAAGAGTGCAATTGCCTATGGTGAAGATAATTTAGAATTATTGATGAATAGTGAGGATAAGACGATTTATCCGCAAATTCAAGAATTAATTGATAAAGGTTATTTAATCCCTAATAATGAAAATGGGAATATGACTAATCCAAACGATAATAAAGAAATATTAAATTCAACTTGGGTGAAAATAAAATATGTTGATGGTAAAATATCGGCTGATATCAATAAATAAGACATTGCGGTGATGTCTTTTTTTGTTTAAATTTTTCTGGGTTTTTGGAGATTCAGATAAGATAATTTTTATTTTGGACGTTATGGATTAATTACTTGGAAATAAATTTTTGGGGTATGTGATTAAATATCTTTTTTTGAAAGACAAAATAAAAAACCGTTTGGAAACGGTTCATGTCAATTTGGTGGAGGATGTGGGACTCGAACCCGCGACCCTCTGCGTGCAGGGCAGATGCTCTAGCCAACTGAGCTAATCCCCCAAATGACATGATTATCTTATCATATAAATTTTAGATAATCAAGTATTTTTGTTATTTTTTAATAACTTTTATTAACCCATTTTCTAATTCTTCTAAGGCTCTACCTAGATCTTTCTTACTAACATAATTATTAATTCGCATTTGATAGTGGCTAGTCTCTAACATTTGTTTACTTCTTTGGCTGGCAACATGGACTAACATATATTTTGAATCAACAATATTTAGTAATTTGTCAATTGATGGATATAACATAGTATCACTGCTCCTTACAATAATATATTACTAAATAATTTTTGAATAATACAATATTTCTTTTAAATTTTACATTGATTTGACCAAACTTTTTATAATTTGCATATTAAGCATTATCTCAACCATAATAATAAAGAATTATTTATATTTAATTGACATAAAAAAATTAAAAACAATTGCTCAAAATAAATTAAAGTAGTATTATTAAACTAAAGGTAGTGATATCATGGCTAAATCTAAAAATAGTAAAAATACAAATTATAAAAATAGCAATAATGCTAATAAAAATCAGATATCAAAGGAAAAACAAAAAATTCCTAGTAATGATTTTGTCATGAAAGTTTTAGTTTTTTTAGGAGTTGTTATGCTTTTTACAGCTTCAGTTTTTCTTATGTATTATTTCTTTGTCAAAAAGAGTAATATTGAAATTAATATGTCAACAGATAAGAAGACTGATTATATTACTATAAAGGGTGAAAAAGAATTAATTACAACTCAAAAATATGTTAGTGATTTACAATATAGTATGCGTTATGATGTAAATAATATTAGTGTTTTTAAATATAAAAAACAAGATATCTTTAAATTTAATGAAGCCGATAAAATTTTAGTTGTTGTAGAAAAAAGTGACATTCCTAGTAATTGTTCACCGGTTACTAATGAGACTGAATATGCAAGTTGTGTAGTTAAAATTGATAATTATACTGAAGAACATTATTTTTCAACAAATATGAGAACATATAAAATAACTATTAAGACACCTAATCCAACGATTTATGGTGAAGATATTAAAGCACGTATCAATTATATGTTAGAAACTTTTAAGATGACAAGTGGAAATAATTATTAAAATACATTATTAAAGAAAGGTCAAATATGAAAATTAATTTTGTTAGTATTACATTCTGGTTTAATATATTTGAAAATCATCAAGAGATATTAACTAGTTTAAATGAAAGTTTAGCTAATGAATATTCTAATTTTAATGTTTTAAATGGTAATTCTTCTAACTTATTTACTCCGGTTGTAACTGCAGTTAATGAAGAAAAGAAGACAAGCATGGCTTTTAGTAAAATAAATTTTCAATATAATATAGAAGGTATCCAAATGAAAGATTTTGCCTTTTTTAAAGAAAAAGCTCTCAATATATTCGAATTTTTTGAAAAAAATCAAATTGAAATATTGCATACTGCTATTTTTGTTAATGGCGAAACTATATGTGATAATGCTTTTGATAAAATATCTAAACATACGATAAATGAAAGCTTGGTTTCTGATGATTTAATTGATATGACTTTAAAACTTGGTAAAAAACAAGAAGATTTATTTTATAAAATAGTTTCTATTTTAAACAAAAAGCAACTTAAATTACCTCAAAAAATTGATGAAAAGGGAAGATTAATACCAGTTCCTCTTATTTCTTGGTATAATGCGGAAACAGAAGCAGAATTATTTGAAATATCTTATGAAATTAATGATAAATATTCTTTTGATTATACCAAAAATTATCATACAACAGAATTTTATTTAAATAAAATGTTATATCTTTTAGAAAATGAATTGGAAAAAGATGTTACTAATATAATTGAAAAAGGAACTTTTTAGAGTTAATAAGATATTTTTAATATTTGTTTAAAATAAATTTCTTGATTATTTATTAAAATTTTATTTTTATTGATATTAAAACCTATAATTTGTCCAGCAATGTTTTGAATTTTGCCAGCATAATAATATTCAATATTTACAAAAATTTGTAATTCAAAGGCTTCTTTAATTTTAAATTCTAAAACATTTAATTGATCTTCGGATAGAGTGGGATAATTAATTTTATCTCTTTCTTTATTTAATGCTTCGATTACTAAGTCGGGATTAAAACAAGAATTAAAGGGTTGCCATTTAATAATTCCGCGATCCATTATTTTATCGTTCATTATGAATAATGTCCTCCAATCTTTTTATTTCTTTCGATAGCGGTCGAATCTTCTAATAAATTTGTAGCTCGTAATAAACTATTTTTACCAAATTTTAATCTTATATTATCTATGGTTGTATTTATTTCTTGGTCTTTTTTTATTGTTTCTTCTGTTTGGAAGAGATTTAATTGAACAAAATCTTTTTTTACTAGGGAACCGGCACAAATAGTTACTTTACGAATGGGCAAATCTTCATAAAATTTATCAAATATCATTAAACATTCATTAATTATTTCACTTAAAGAATCAGTTGGGTTATCTAATTTAAGAGTATGATAAAATCCACCTTCGCTATCTTTGGAATAGCCAATACCTAGACCAATATTTTGGGTTAGTTTTTGATTTTTGCGTAGTCTCGTTACTAAAACTTCGGCCATTTCAGAAATAATCATTTTAATGTTATCGCCGTTATAATCTTTAAATAAGACTTGGGAGTGGCTAAAAGATTCGCTTTTAGATAGTTTTTTATGATCAATTATTTTGCTAGTATCTATTCCATTGGCATGGTTCCAAAGTTCTAATCCCATGATGCCAAATTTATCTTTTAATAAAAATTTATCAGTATGAGCTAAATCACCAACATTGTAAATTCCCATTTTATTTAAATTTTTTTCCATACGTGGGCCAATTCCCCACATTTTAGATAGTGGTTTGATTGACCATAATTTTTTAGGAACATCGTCATAATCCCATTTTGCTATGTTATCGCTTTGATGTTTAGCGTCAATATCCATAGCTACTTTAGCTAAAAGCATATTGGGACCAATACCACAAGTTGCTGTTAATCCTGTTTTTAAATAAATAGTTTTTAAAATTTCTAAAGCTAATTCATAATCAGTTTTTTTATACATTTTCAAATAGTTAGTGACATCTAAGAAGCATTCATCAATTGAATAAATATATAAATCATCTTCACTTATAAAATCTAAATAAATACCAATAACTTCTTTGCTTTTGCAAGTATATAAATTCATGCGTGGTTTAGCAATATGGTAAAAAATATTTTTCGGTATTTCATAAAGGCGACCTCTTGATTTAATTCCTAAATCTTTAAGATAAGGAGTAACTGCTAAAGTGATTGCACCATTACCTTGGTTAGGGTTAGCTACTACTAAAGGATATTTAAAAGGATCAACACCCATTTCAACACATTCACAGGAAGCGAAAAAACTTTTTAAATCGATACATAAGATATTTCGTTTATTGTATTCTAACATTGTAATTCTCCTTTCTAAACATCTGTTCGTGTGCAATTTAAGTATAGTACAAATGTATTTGTTTAGCAATACCTATTTTTGGTAATTTTGGTTTCAAATAAAAACTCGTTGATTTTTTTCACGAGATTTTTTAATTTTCTTTAAAAAATTCTGTAATAGGTATTTCTAAGGTATCAGCAATTCTTCCTAAAATAGCCAAGCTAAAACTTTTTCTTCTTTTTTCACTTTCAATTTCTGCTAGATAATCCATTGACATATCAGCTTCTTCAGCTAGTTTTTGTAAGGTATATTTTTTCTCTTTACGAAACTTTTTAATATTTTTTCTTACGATATTATAATAAAATTCATCAGTATGCTTAAGTGCCATTAACACCAACTCCTAACTATATTTTCTAATATATTATTTAATAAGTTTATGGGCTTATAGCACTAAACAAATGCTGAAATAAGTGATAAGATAATTTTAGGACTATAAGCACTATAAAGGAATGATAATTATGAAGAATAAAAAGAAAAGTAGATGTTTTTTTGATGTTTAATTACAAATGAAGGGTTGAAATATCAAAAGATATTGATTATAATTAATATAAGAAATAAATAATAATTTTTAAGAAAAGGATGAAGAGGATGAAAGCCAAACTAAAATATTTTAGTTTGTTGATACTATTAGTATCAACAA
>CANQTA010000053.1 GCA_947626655.1 uncultured Bacilli bacterium | reverse complement strand
CTCTTTCTTTAAGATTTAATCTTGGTAAGATATTTGTTAATACCAATGGTATTAACAAACTAAAATATTTTAGTTTGGCTTTCATCTCTTTTTTCTTTTCCTTTCCTACTTACACATACTTCTTACTATGTATATCTTGTCTTAATTATAATAATTATTTCTGTTTATTTCAACATATTTGTTGTAAATTATTATTCAAAACTTTATCAAAAAACTTGTTCTAAAATTAATTTCTTGTTAAAATATATATAGGAAGTGCGAATGAAGTAGCACTACCAATTTAGATAGCGCTAATCCATTAGGGTTAGCATTTTTAATATAACAATTACTAAAAGTAATGTTAACATAAATATTATTTTAATAAGTAAATCTACTCGATTTGATCTCATTCTTTATACCTCCTTTAAATATCCAAAACCCCCTGTATTAAGTTTTGCAGACACTAAAGTTGTAATGGTAATGCTTTTCCCTGCACCTCCACGTTCATTTAAACATAAATAACATAAAAAAGCAAATTACGAAATCTCTAGAGATTTCGCAATAAATATTTACCAAATATCTATAAATTTCGCACCAAAAAGTGACCAAATCTCTAGAGATTTCGCAAATCATCATTTTTGACACAAATTTGACATTTTTTTATAATATTTTATTTAATTTTTTAATATGTAATAACTGTACTATTGTTATTTTCACCTAAAGATTCTTGAAGTCTATCTTTTACCCACTCTACTTGTGATGACTCAGTATATACGGTTATATTATTTGAAACTGTTGATGTAACATTTACTCTACCCTTATCATTTGTAAATTCACCACCAAATATTGCTTGATAATTGGATATATCATTTATTTGATTGTATGAAGCTTTTGGTAATTTTAATTCTACTAATTTTGTACATCCTGCAAACATCCTATGTATGCTTATTAATTTTGGAACGTTCCAATTGCTTAAATCTACTTTAGTTAAATTTGAACAATTTTGAAACATGCCAACACTTGCTTCTTTATAATCTCCCATATTTGTTACATTTTTGGTATCCCAATTAACAATAGGTGTTATATCATTTATCTGTGTACTAGAAAACATTCCGCTCATATCTGTTACATTTGACACATTCCAATCTTTTAATGGAGTTAGGTCATCTATTGAAGAATTTTGAAACATATATGACATATTGGTTACATTTTGAGTATTCCAACTGGCTAATGCTTTAAAATCATTTGCTTTTATACCCTTAAACATAGTTTTCATATTAGTTACATGTGATACATCCCAACTTTCTAAGCCTGATAAATTTGCTAAGTCAGTACAATTTTCAAACATACTTTCCATATTAGTAACTTTAGTAATATCCCAACTTTTTATTGGATTTAAATCATTTATTTTCGCTCCGGCAAACATAGCAGCCATATCGGTGACACTTTTAGTGTTCCAATCTTTTATTGGTGTTAAATCTTTTATTGGAGTAATATAAAACATATTAGACATATTTTTAACATTTGACACATCCCAGTTGGTTATTGGACTCAAATCAATTATATTAGTACTATTAAATATTTGAGCCATATTTGTTACATTTGATGTATCCCAATGGGCTATTGGACTTAAATCATTAATTTCAGTACACCAAAACATACCACCTATACTTGTAATTTTAGGGATGTTCCAATTACTTAATGGAGATATATCGCTTATTGATGTTCCCCAAAACATATTTTCAAGATTAGTAACATTAGACATATCCCAATTAGCCAGTCCACTTATATCTATTAAATCTCCATCATATACAAACATAGAACTAGGATTAACTAAACTTGATGTTTTCCAAAGTTTTAAAGGATTCACATTACTCACATGAGTGGATTCAAATAACCCTTGCATATTAGTTACATGAGATACATCCCAATTACTTAGTGGAGTTACATCAGTTAATCCAGCTCCTCCAAACATATAATACATATCACCTACTTTAGAAGTATTCCAATTAGATAATGCATTAATGTCATTTAATTTTTTACAACTGCCAAACATACTACGTATACTAGTAACATTTTGTGTGTTCCAATTGGCTACTGCACTTATATCAATTAAATTTGTATTTCGATAAAATAAACCTCCCATATTAATCACTTCACTAGTATCTAATGCATCACCAGTTATCTTTTTTAAATTTGTAAAATCCTGAAATGCATTACTCATATCTTGCGGCGCTCGCATTGGTCCATTTGAACCAATATATAAATCATATTTATCATCTTCATCTGGTGTCACTTCTAACCAACCCATTACTTCATCTAACTTCGTTCCTCTATTGGTGTCTCCTAATTCCCATGTCTTAATGGCTTTTGAAGTGTTTATGTAATCTACTAAGTAAATATTTTGGATCTTTTGATATAGTCCTTCTTCATCATAAAATAGTGATACTGTTTTATCTGTCTCTCTATCATTTTGTATTTCTTTTACATTTTTATTTAATTTAACTAAATATTTATATGTTCCATTTTCCCGACATACCATATTCTCGGCTTCGATTTTAACATTTAATATTTTATTAGCTATATAATTTTGATATGATGGTTTATTTACTAATTCTACTATGGCGCTTAAGTAATCACTACTATCTCCATCTATCTCAAATGTAGTTGTATATATTTTGGTATTATTTATTTTTAAGGTACTTAAATCTAATGTTTCATCTAAACCTAAGCCTTTTAAATATAAAAGTACATCTTCTCTCTCTAAGACACTACCCATACTACCATTATCAATGTTTAAGGTTACTTTAATATCACCACTACAACTATATCTGATGTTTTCCATACCTTTAGATGATACTTCAATTATATTATGGGTTCCTGTTGTTAAATCAGTTTCATATCGATTGTCTTTATCTACTGCTCCATAATAGCTTCCTGCATTTACTAATTTCATATCATTATTGTCAACATGAATATGTATATCATCATACAATGTACTTACGGATAACGAGTGTTTCTTGGGGGTATTCGCTGTGATCATCGTCTTACTACCATTACCTGTTATTGTTACACTAAAATATGCATACGTTGCACTTATTATTAACAATAACATTATGAGTACTCCTACTAAGCTTATTATTACTTTCTTATTATTTTTCATCTTCTACCTCTTTCATCATGACTATTAATACCTACGTATAATTTATTATTGTTTAGGTAAATATTACCTATATTAAATATATTATAGGTAAATTTGGAATATTAGTCAATAGGTAAAATATAACTATAGTAAAATTAAATTACTATGGAGGAAAAAGATGAATAGACTAAGAGAATTGAGAGAAGATCGAGATTTGTATCAAAAAGATATTGCTAAATTACTTAATATTGATCAATCAAATTATAGTAAATTGGAATTAGAAAAACTAAATATACCTGTAGAAATATTAAAAAAGTTATCGGACTTTTATAATACTAGTATTGATTATTTATTATATCGTACTGATAAAAGAGAGCCATATCCTAAAAGTATTGTCAATAATAAATAATTTAAAGGAATATAAAAAATAAAGTTAATATATTTGCAGTTCTGGAAATTTATTAACTTATTTTTTTATAAAATTATATTAAAAAAAGATATATTTCTATATCCTTTATATATCATAACGATATTCAATACTCGTAATTATATCTTCATCATTTAAAATAAAGATTAAGATAGATTTATCTTTTTGATATTCATATTCACTATCATTATTAGTGTATCCATCACCATAAGCTTCTAGCATTTTAGATTTGTCATCCCCTAGTGCTACTCCTTCAGTTGTAGTTACTTCAGGATCTAAAAAGTAAACTGATAAAATATGTTCTTGTTTATCTTTAGTATAAGTAGATATTTCAAAATGTTCATAAGTGTAAGCCCGATCCTTATCTTCAAAAGCACAACTTTCTAGTTCGATATAATCTTCATATTCCCCAAATTTGTCTTTAGTAAAAACATCACCAGGAGTTATGGTCATATTATCATATTTTAAGGCATAACCACTACTCACATCTTGGTTATTATTATTATTATTTTTACTTTCCTCTTTTTGACCACATGAGGTAGTAAATCCAATTATTAAGATAAATATTAATAAAAACTTGGTAATTCTTTGCATTTTTTACTTCCTTTCGATTGCTTCATAATAAGCTTTTAATTTCTTTTTATAGACATTATTAATTATATCATCATTTCGGTAATCTGTTAAGTTATATTTTTCTTTTAAGATATTACCAAAGTATTTTGATAATTTAGTAGCACCATTTAAATTAAGATGAAGACCACCATCATAAGTATCTGTTTGAAAATCAATTCCAATTTCATTAACAAGATCAATAAAATTATAATAATCTAAATTGTTGGTACGAGCATAATTAATAATTTGCGTATTATATTCATCATACCAATATGGATAGAGACTTGGAGCTTTCATCAATATTAACTTAATATTATTTTCTTTACATAACTTCACTATTTTATCTAAATAATCATAGTTAGAGTCAGCAAAATCATAAGATGCTAATACTCTTTTAGCAGGTAAACTACCAGCTGGTTTAACTTTTTCATTAATTAAAAAGCCATTATGCGTAGTAATTTTATTTTGAAATAAGTAAATAATATCTTCCTTTTTTAATTCAGTAATACGAGAATGATATCTTAAGATAGGAAAAAGATAAGCTAAAATATTTTCTTCTTCCGTCATACTAGCATTAATCATAGCGACTTTTTCTTTAGACCAACGCATATAATCAAGCATTAAACGATTATATGGTTCAGAATCAGGTTTGCTATTTTTCATAGAGGTAATATTTAACACAACTACTTTAGGAATTTCATATTTTAAAGTTTCTTTTAGTAAATAATAAGATTGCCAGATATCTTGTGATGAATTGCCTCTTACATAGCTAGTAATACCATAATTTTCATACATAACCAAAGGAGAAATATTAGCATAAACTTCACAATCACCAATAAAAATAACATCATGGTTAGTGGTCTCTTTATAATAAGCATTAGTCATACTACCTTCTTCTAGAGATTCAGTATATTTAGGAGTTACTAAGCGATTTAAAAAAATAAAGACTATAATAAATAAAGTTATAATTAAAATTCGATTTAAATATTTCATAATTCACCTAGATTCTACTATAAATAAAGTCACTAGCGTTAAAACCAATGCCATACATACCAAATGTTAAAATAGTTAAAATAAAGATACCTAAGATAACTATTTTTAATTCTATACTACTATTTTTGATTTTTTCTAAAATATCGTTTTTAATACTTATTTTATCAATAATAAATAAAATTAATAAAGCAATAAGTAAAATAATTAAATTAGCAACACTTAAACCTAAAGAAGTAATTTGCATATTATGAGAAGTAGTAAAAATATTTTGGATAATGGTAAAAGCATTACTAAGAGATGTGGCCCTAAAGAAAATCATGGCAAATGAAAATAAAAGATAAGTTCTAAGAATTTGATAAGCTCTATATATTTTAGATTCACTATTAATACCTAGTTTATTATTTACTTTAGTAGCAACCGGACTAAGTAAATCTTCAAATAACATATAAATAAATTGTAAAATACCAGAACCAATAATATAAGTATAAGCACCACCATGCCATATGCCAATTAAAGTCCACATAATAAACATTGATAAATATAAAGTAATTTTTTTACTAGCAGTTTTACCAAAATGTTTTTTTGTAAATTGACCAAGCTTTTGCATAAATGAAGATTTCATTAAAGGATAAAAGATGTAATCTTTAAGATAAGAACCTAAGGTGATATGCCAATTACGCCAAAATTCAGTAATTGTTGGACTAAAGAAAGGGCTAGTAAAGTTTTCAGGTAAATTAATTCCTAATATTTTAGAAACACCCATAATTAAATCAATTGAGCCCGAAAAATTGGTATATAATTGTAAGGGAAAAAGTAAGGCTCCTAAAAACATTAGTAGGCCACTAAAATTATCAGGATTATTAAAAGAAGTATTCACAATTTGGGCAAGACGTTCTGAGATAACTAATATTTTAAATAAACCCCAAAGGATTCTAATTAGACCTAAATAAAGATTGGAAAAGCTAAAATTATGACCTTCATATAAAGATTCAGCATTATCATTATATCTAATAAAGGGACCACTAGGGAGAATCGGAAAATAAGCCATGAATAAAGCACATTTTAAAATATTTTTTTGAGGAAGACAAAGACCACGATAAACATCCATAACATAGCCAATCATGATTAAAGAATAATAAGATAAACCAATAGTAGAAGGTCTAGTAACCGGATTAAAAGTGATATTGCTACCAAAAAAATTGAAGATATTTTGAATTGTTAAAAGAATAAAATTACTATATTTTAAATAAATTAAAATACCTAAAATTAAAAAGACCCCAATTAACATAAATAATTTAGATTTCTTAGTATCCTTATATTTATATATTAACAAACTACTAAAGTAAGAAGTAAGTAAAATAATTAAGACATATATCACAGTAGTTAAATTAAAATTATCATAAAATAAAAAGAAAAGACTAGAACCTAATAAACTGATAAAACGATATTTTTGAGGTATAACAAAATAAATAAGACAAGTGATAAAAACTAATAAAAAGAAAGTTAAAGATGTTATACTCATAAATTTTGCTCACTTTCTACTAGTTCAATTAAACCAAGATCCCACATTAAAAAAGCTACTTTTTTATTATTAAAAAGAAGAGCTTCTTTGGCTTCACTAACTAAAAAAGCCCCATCTGCTACTAAAGATTCAATTGTAGCCATTATATCTTTAACTTCGTAACAAGTATGATATAAATATTGTCTTTTCTTGAGAAAGTTTTCTACTACTTTACCATTAATAAGTTCAATCTTGGTATTATCATTTAATGTAACCATACAAAGATTAGCATCTTGATTAGGATCATAAACTATCGCACTAACATTTTTAACTTCAAAAAACTTTTTTAATTTATTAAGCATGTTATTAATATCGTTAGTAGCAATACCAATGTGATGAAATTTCATATATAATTCACTTCCTTTAATTAGAAAAAATAATTATTGCTAATTATTTTATACGTGATGCAATGATATTAGCCATTTCACCAACATTTTTCATTGTGGTTACTTCGCCCATATTAAATTTAATATTAAATTCTTCTTCGACGGCCACGATTAAGTTAATATGTTCTAAAGAATCCCAATCAGGAATATCTTTAGCAGTAGTATTTTCCGTAACATTAATACTTTCATCATCGAATACTTCTCTAAAAACTTTATTTAATCTTGTATATATTTCTTCTTTTTCCATTATCTTTCCACCTCTATTACATTATTTTTATTTTCATAATTATCAACATCTAATTGATAAGTTTTATTACCATTATCATCTTCATTTACTAAAGTAAAGCCTTGTAAATCATAAAATTCTTTAACCATTTTATTCTTTAAAGTAGGATAATAATAGCCATAAATAGTTTTAATATTTTTTTCTTTAGCCTTTTTGACTAATTCATCCATCATAGCAAATTCCATATTTCGTTTTAAGACTCGACAACTCATAATCCACAAATCGATATGTAATTCATTATTTTTTATGTTACCAATGACTACTGAGATAACGCCATTATCCCCAAAGATATCAGAAAGTTTGCCATAAATTTTAATATAATCTGGAGAATTATTAACACTTTCAATATCTGCTAAGGAATAACGTTTGGTTGTTAAATTAAATTGATTACTTTTATTAGAAAGTTCAGCTATTCGTTCTAAATAAATGGGTTTGAAATCAGTTATTTCAGCATGCATTTCTAAAGATTTTAAATAATCATCATAGTTATCAAAGGTCGACATCATTTGGCTTCTTTTGGCATTATCTTTATACATTTCATTCTTTTTTAAATCTTCTTTAGCAAAATTAGTCATTTCAAAATAACCATTATGATCAATTATCCGAATATAATTTAAAGGATCATCAAGTTCAGGAACGCCAATACCTGCAAAGTCAGATTCAACAATATGTCTTTCTGCTGGATTATCATCTACAAAGACAAAACTATCTGCACCTAAATTAAGTTCTTCTGCAATATCTTTAGTATTCATATTTTTAGGATTCCAATTAGCTTTAATAATAATGAAATCATCAGGTTTTAGAACACCAGCTGGATGATTTAAACCCGCAATAGCATTTTCATATTCATTTTTGGAATTAATATTTAAGATAATACCTAAATTTTGATGAGCTTTTAAATAAGCTTGAAATTCTTTATATACTTCTCCATTAGGAGTTTCATCACCAATGCTTAAATTTTCAACACCATCATCACCAACAATACCACCCCATAAAGTATTATCTAAATCTAAAACAAAAGCTTTTTTATTTTTACCATAAATTGATTTAATAATATTGGCTATGTTAAAGGAAAGATAAGGAATAGCTGGTACTTCCATTGCATATTTATACATATAGTAATAAAAAGGATTATGCCATTTATCTAAGCCATAGGAAGAAGCTAAATAATTGATATCATTAATAAAGAAATTTTGATGATTATTAGCATATTCATATATTTTTAGATTTAAACGATTTAAATAATTAATATGACCATGAATATCATAAGCATCTTTATTTCCTAATAAACGATAATAAGGATATTCAAAATTATTTTGAATTATTGTCGCATTAAACTTTTGAAATAATTTATCCCACATTTTAGCTAAACGGTCATATTCACTATTTAATTTTTCATTAATAGTATTTTCATTATCTAACATAGTTGGATAATTTAAAATATTTTTATTAGTAGTATGAATATAGATAATATCAGGATGAAATTCATCTAATTCTTTATTTCCAAACATTGCATCTTCATAATATTTATTATATTCTGATTCATAAAAGGTTGGTTTAATACCATAGTTTAATAAAAATATTTCTAACATATCTTTTATATCACTGGTAGTGGAACCACCTAAGATAGCAATTTTCTTGTCAATTAATCCTTCTTTTAATAATAATTCTTTTTTTATTTTTTTCTTATTCTTTATTAAGTATAAACTATCAAAAGGATATTTTAATTCTTTCATATTTATCACATTTTAATTATATAATACTTAAAAAAATAATGCAATTTCTTTGACAAAAATAGTCAAAAAAATAGAGTTTGTGGAAAAGTAGGAAGTTTTCCACAATTTCTTATTAGGATTATGTTATGTTAAGATTTTTTTAAAATGTCCCATTTTGCATTTGCTACGCAAATGAGTTAGTAAGAAACAAAGGCAAGCTTCGTTTACGAAAAAAATTATGCTTGATGAAATCTAAAAAGCAAGGGTCAAGATAAACTCAACTTCGTTTCGCCCTTGCT
>CANQTA010000052.1 GCA_947626655.1 uncultured Bacilli bacterium | reverse complement strand
TCATTATCAACATGGATATGTATATCATCATATAGAGTACTTACTGATAATGAATGTTTTTTAGGAGTATTCGCTGTGATCATAGACTTACTACCACTACCTGTTACTGTTACACTAAAATATGCATACGTTGCACTTATTATTAATAGTAACATTAATAAGACTCCTACTAAGCTTATTATTATTTTTTTATTATTCTTCATCTTTTACCTCTTTCCTCTTGCTACAAATATCACATCTTTATTACATATTAAAACTATTCTTTCATTACCTTATTGTTTTTCTATCCTACTATTAGTTATCTTTATATCGTAATATATTACGAATTATATAAATATTATATTCATAAAATGTTACGATGTCAATAGCAAGGGTGAATTTATGAAAATTAATGTTAAAGAATATAAACCAAATGAAGTTTTTAAATTTATTAGACAAGGATTAGATTTAACTCAAGAAGAATTAGCTAAAACAATTGGCATAAGTAAAAGTTCAATAGAAAAATATGAATATGGTACAGCCAATTATACATTTGAAACTTTAGTTAAAATTGCTAAAACATACAATTTAGATATAATTATTGAACAAAGTAAAAAAAATAAGAATTCATAAAAAAAGAACCATTGCCTAACAACAGTTCTTACACTTTTTATTCAAATATTCCTAAATAATATTTTTTCTTACCTTTTTTAATTAAATAAACTTTTTTATCAATAGCGTTTTCTTTAGAAACCACATACATATTATCAGTAATTTTTTGATTATTTAAACTAATTGCATTACCACTTATTAATTCTCTTGCCTCTCTTTTACTACTAGCAATTTTACCTAATATAAGCAAATCTTCTAAAGGCATATCATCTTTAATATAAAATTTTTCCATATCTTTAAAATTAGTTAAAATATCTTCACTAGAAAGTTTAGTAATATCTTCACTAAATAACGCTCTACTCATTAATTCTGCTTTTTTATACTCATCTTCACCATGTAAAAATGTAATAATCTCTCTAGCCAATATTTTTTGGGCTAATCTCTCTTCTGGTTTTTCTTTATGTTCTTTTTCTATTTTTTCAATTTCTTCTTTAGATAAAAATGTTAATTTTTTTAAATAATCAATAACTATTTCATCACTCGAATTAATTAAATATTGATATAATTCATAACTAGAAGTTTTATTCTTATCAAGCCATAACGCATTACCTTCAGTTTTACCAAACTTTACTCCATTAGCATCTAAAACCAAAGGCATAGTCATTCCATATAACTCGACATCTTTCATCTTTCTTGCTAATTCAATTCCTGTGGTAATATTGCCCCATTGATCAGAACCAGCTACTTGCAAAGTAACATTTTTATCTTCATACAAATGAACAAAATCCAATCCTTGTAAAAGGGTATAAGCAAATTCACAAAAAGTAATACCACTTTCTAATCTTCTAGCAATAATATCTTTATCTAACATATAATTAACATTTATATATTTACCATAATCTCTTAAAAAATCTAAAAGTGTTAAATCTTTAGTCCAATCATAATTATTTACCACTTCAAATCCAAAAATATCTTTAGCTTGTTTAGTCAAGCCTTGAACATTTTCCATTACTTCTTCTTTACTAATCATTTGTCTTTCTACAGATGGTTTAGGATCTCCGATTAATCCAGTTGCTCCCCCAATCAAAAGAATAGGCTTATGACCATATTTGGCTAATCTTGTAGCAATTAAAAATGATGAAAAATGCCCAATATGCATTGAATCAGCAGTTGGATCTGTCCCAATATAAAAAGTTAATTTTTCTTCATTTAATTTTTTTTCTAATTCTGGACTACTAATATCTTTAATAAGTCCTCGCCATTTTAAATCTTCAAAACAATTCATTTTCTTTCCTCCTCTAACTTTAATTCATAAACATTTTCTAAATTATAACCATAATCTAAATATATTTCTTCACAATTTTTAAAAGTAGCATCTTTCAAATCATATCCTAATAACTCTAAAGTATCTATAACTTCTTTTTCACTATGCCCTTCAATTTCTAAATAATCTGGTATTAAAGGCCATGAATCAATATCAATTTTACTCCATTTAAATTATATTGTAATCTTTTATTTTCTTGATATCCCTTAGGAATATAACCTAACTCCTTTAAAATCATATTAGTCTTTTCAAAATCATCAACAATTATTTCTAACTCTTTAGTACCATCAATACTTTTTTTCGAAACATCTTTGATAGTAAGAGTCGTTTTTACCCCATTTGTTCTTAATCTTAACCACCTATTTTCTTCTTTTGGTTTAAAATCATAAACATACCTTTGTTGTAAATTATTAAAAACTTTCTTAGCTTTTAAACTTTCTAACTTTTTAATTATTTCTTTTTTATCAATTTCTAATACTCTTATTTCATATTCAATATGCATTAACATCATCCTTAAAAAAAACATAAATTAAGATTTAATAAGGACGAATTATTAATCCGCGGTACCACCTTAATTTATGAATTATCATACACTTTAATCTTGTAACGTAAGATACTCGTTTTAGCTCCAGAGTTGTAAATTCCTTCTTCACTAACAATTAAATTATAACAAATATAATTATTAAATCAATTATTTAATATTAAAAACTATAACTCATTATCAACATTATGATATATTTCAACAACATCATCAATACTATCTAGCATATTATAAAGTTTTTTAAAAGTTTCTAAATCTTCTCCTTCTAAAATAACCTTATCTTTTGGATACATCCCAACTTGATCTATTTCATATTCTACATTAGGTATATATTTCTCAACAACATCCTTAACTTTATCATGATCATTTGGTTGCATAGTTATCGTAACTTCCCCATCTTCTACTTCATAATCAATAATTTCAATACCATCATTTAATAAATTCTCAAATAATTCATCACTATTATCACATTTAAATGTTAAAACTCCTATATAATCATAATTATATGCAACTGAATTAGTAACTCCTAAACTTTTATTTACTTTATTAAAAGCCGCTCTTACTTCTCCAACTGTACGATTTACATTATCTGTTAAAGTTTTAATAATTAAAGTTGAAGCCCCAGGTCCAAACCCTTCATAAACTACTTCTTGATAATCTTCACCACCAACACCTTTAGCTTTTTCGATAGCTCTATTAATAATATCACTTGGCACTTGTTGCTTTTTAGCTTTTTCAATAATTCTTTTTAAAGTAATATTAGCATCTGGATCAGGCAATCCCTTTTTAGCAGCCAAATAAATCTCTTTAGCAAAAGTTGTATATATTTTTCCTCTTGCTGCTCCTGTTTTTTGAATACTATACTTTCTTACTTCATACGCTCTACCCATAAATCCTCCTATAAAAATCTTAAATTTCTCACAAATTCATAAACAAATTGCTTTTTCTTAGTTTTTCGAACCTTTCTTATTTGTTTATAAACTCTATGAATCTCAAAATAAGTAACATTTTCTTTTATCATCACATATTCTAACGCTTTTAAAATTAATTCTTTATTATTTTTACCTTTAAAATATTTTTGAACCTTTTCTTTTAAATCGTCACTTACATGCCACATGAGTGTATTATACCAAATATTACTATGTTTGTGAAACAAAAAATTACAACCATCATATTTTTTTAATATTTTAAGAGTATCATAATAACCTAATTTAATATTTTCATTAATTTTCTTTTTATTAACACTTAATGTACTTCCCAAAAATCTCGACGGAACAATCTTAATAACTTTACTCTTATCTTTTATTTTACGATTAAAACCAATTCCTTGTACATCAATAGAATAAATTTTTTCATATCCTTTTTCTAATAACATATTAATCGGATTATTATCATAAAAACCACCATCAATATAATATTTATCATCTATTAATTTTTCCGTTTTAAATACTGGTAAATTACAACTAGCCAATATATATTCAGAAATTTTCCCTTTTTTCATATCTTTCTTAAACAAATAAAGTGGTTTTAAATCATTAACTCTTACTGTTACTAAACCATAATCAATTTTACTTTTAAATAATTTTTCTTCATCTATTATTTCATCTAATAATTCTTTTAATTTTTTATGACTAATTCCTTTATTTTTAACTATCAATGTCATTTGTTCAATTCCATAAATAAGTTCTTTAAAAATATCATTATTATTAACACTTTCAGTATATTTAGGATTAAATTCTAACAAAGCACCAACATCAACATTTTTCCAAAATTCATATAATTCAGCTTCCATCCCACTGGCAATTAAAGCAGCATTAAAAGAACCAATACTTGTCCCAACGACTCCATTTATTTTTATTCCACATTTCTTAAATGCTAAATAACTGCCTACTTGATAAGCTCCTTTAACGCCACCACCAGCTAATACTAACCCAGTCATAAATACCCTCATTTTCCTTTTTTAAAAAATAATATCGGTTTAGCCAAAAATTTTTGAATAATTCTTTTCTTATTATTTGATTTTAATCTCCTATAATAATTATATAAACTATCAGTACGATAATGAATAATATTATCTAATTCATCACTATCCATAAGTACTGGACTATAATAATCTTTATTTAAAAATAATCGTGATAATCCATATCTAAAAGATATTCCATAATTTTTTAAAATATTATTAAGTATTTCATTAAACGTTACTCGTCCATCTTTACCCATACCAATATTAAAAGTTTTCTTATTAAGTTCTTCTTTATACGAAAGTGCTTTTACAAATGCATAAGCAGCATCTTTATTAGTAGTTACTTCCACTAATGAATTACTCTTCACATTGTATATAAATGGTTCTTTTTTAATATCGCTTAAAACTAAAGGAACCCGCAAAATTGTATAATTTTTTAATTTATTTTTTATTAAATTTTCTGTATTAAACTTACTTTGTGCAAAATTAGTGAGTTCTCTTTCTATCACCTTTTCATTAACCGAAGCACTTAAACTATAATCATAAAGCGAAGTTGTCGATGCATAAATCAAAAAACAATTCTTATTATAATAATTTATAGCTTTTATAATATTTTCTGTACCTTGATATTCAATTATCTCGCCTGATTCTTTAACAAATTCACCTAAAGGAGGTACAATTGAGGCTAAATGAATAATATAATCATGACTTTTTACTAATGCTTCCATTAAAACATTATCTAAAACATCACCATATATAATATTTATCCGTTTTTGATATTTTTTTAATCTCTTAAATACTTTTTTATTTCGTAAATCTAAAGCCGTTATTTCATATTTCCCTTCACTAAGTAAATATTTAATAACATTTAATCCAATTGTTCCAGCTGCTCCAGTTACTAACACTTTTTTCATAATTCACCCACTTACAATAAATAAGTAACAAACAATATTATTACCCCTATAATTATACCATATATTACTTCTGTTTTCTTCAAAGATAGTCTAATTTCATTAAATAATTCAAATATTAAAATATAAAGAAGCATTCCAAAAGTAATTGCTAACAAAGAATTTTCTAAAACTGAATTTATATTGCCAAACAAAATAATTAGCAAAGCCCCTAATAATGAACTACTACATAAAAAAATTATTAAAAATATATTTTTTTTCTTATCTTTAATAGCATTACCAATTTGAAAACCCATTGGAATATTGTGAAGTAAAATACTAACCATCATCATCACACCCGCCAAAATATCTTTGGAAGTAACCGTATAAAGAGATAATCCCTCTAATAAATTATGAATAGACATAGAAATAATAGTTACAACCCCAATATGATTTAAATGCATAACATGATCTTTTTTATCACAATGTTCTTCAGTATGTTCATGGTGATGATGCGGAATTATTTTATCTAAAAAAATTGACAACAAAAAGCCTAACATCAAAGGAAAAATCAACAAAATATTTTTAGTCTCTAATAACTCTGGTAACAAATCAAATATTAATAAGCCAATTAAAACAACAAAGGCTAAAGCTAAAGTAAATAAAGAAAACTTTTCTCTTTTACGACTATTCTGAAAAGATAATATTCCAATTAAAAAGCCTAACCCTGTTAAAATTGTAAATAAAATACCAATTAACATAAATATCACCTTTCAACATATTAATTCTATCATTTTATCCAAAAAAAAGATAGTCTAAGCTATCTTTTCTCCACATTAACCTTTCTTAATTCTTTGGCAATCACCAGATAATTCAATTTTTAAATTACCTTTCATTGATTTATCTGCATTATTAATTTGATCATATTTAGCATAGTTTCTAAACACTAATGATACATCCCAAACTTGTTCAGTTGCTTTATTAAGAGCCACATCATTAGAAATCTTAATACCATCTATCACATAAGTATCATTTTCAATAATATCAACATCATACGTTTGCGACGTTTCTGTATCACTGTTAGCTTTATAACCTTTTAATCTTAAAATCATTTGATTATCTAAAGTACCATAACTTGAACTTGATTTATCAATTAAATATTTATTTTCAAAATTATTTGATTCCGTAGTATAAGTAAGTTTATAAGTACAACTAGTAATTTCAGCA
Organism: uncultured Bacilli bacterium; assembly: GCA_947626655.1. Lineage (GTDB taxonomy): Bacteria > Bacillota_I > Bacilli_A > RF39 > UBA660 > SIG200. The sequence continues at coordinate 3,031 of CANQTA010000052.1, read as the reverse complement.
TTTGATTTTAATGAAACCTTAGCTTGTTTTTCTTCACTAGAAATCTCAATATACTGTTCCTCACCAAAGTCTTTTCGCAACATATCATCTAAAGTAACATCTAAATTAATGTTGCTAGCATTTTCAATAGTTAACAAACCTTCAATTTCATTTTCGGTACAATTAATATCACACTTGTTATCGCCATCGATATCACATTTTGAATCACACTCACCATCACCTGGTTTGCCACCATTAGAACCATCGTCACAGTTGCGGTCACATATGCCATCATTAGCTTTACCATTATTAGTACCATCATCACAATTCCGGTCACACCAACCATCGTCAGGTTCGCCATCATATGAGCCATCATCACAGTTACGATCACACTTACCATCATTTGGTTCATTATTCCAACTACCATCATCACAGTTTCGGTCACATTTGCGATCACTAGGTTCTCCACCATAAGAACCATCGTCACAGTTCCGGTCACACTTACCATCATTAAGTTTACCACCATGGGAGCCATCATCACAGTTGGCATCACATTTACCATCGCCAACTTCCCCACCGTTAGAACCATCATCACAATTCCGGTCACATATACCATCATTTATTTTACCATTGTTAGAGCCATCATCACAGTTGCGATCGCATTCACCATCACTAGGTACTCCGCTATTTGAACCATCATCACAGTTACGATCACACTTACCATCATTTGGTTCATTATTCCAACTACCATCATCGCAGTTCCGGTCACAAATTTCATCGTCTCTTACGCCGCCATAAGAGCCATCGTCACAATTGCGGTCACATTTATCATCACCTACAACGCCACCATTTGAGCCATCGTCACAATTTCGATCACAAATTCTATCACTTGGTTTGCCACCACCAATAGTACCATCATCACAGTTCCGGTCACATTTCAAATCATTTCGTTTTCCGCCATCAGAGCCATCATCGCAGTTCCGGTCACATTTACCATCATTCTTTAAGCCACTATTAGTACCATCATCACAGTTCCGGTCACATATGCCATCGCCTTCAGTTCCATGAAATGAACCATCATCACAATTCCAATCACAAATGCCATCATTTGGCTTACCACCATTTGAGCCATCGTCACAGTTTAATTCACATTTACCAGATTGATTAGGATCACAAACACCATCACTATCGTCACAATTGCGGTCGCATTTACCATCACTAGCTACGCCACCAAATGAACCATCATCACAATTCCGATCACAAACTCTATCATTTAAACTACCACCATTTGAGCCATCGTCACAATTAGAATCACATTTATCATCATTTGGTATACCACAATTTGAGCCATCATCACAGTTTAAATCACATATACCATCAGCCGGTTTACCATTATTTGAACCATCATCGCAGTTCCGATCACAAATTTCATCATTTGGTTCATTATCAAAACTACCATCATCACAATTGCGATCACACTTGCCATCGCCAGCTTCACCGCCAAATGAACCATCATCACAATTGCGATCACACTTGCCATCGCCAGCTTCACCGCCAAATGAACCATCGTCACAATTCCAATCACACTTATCATCATTTGGTTCGCCACCATTTGAGCCATCATCACAGTTCCGGTCACATTTATCATCATTTGGCTCGCCACCATATGAGCCATCATCACAATTGCGATCACACTTGCCATCATCAGCTACACCACCAAATGAACCGTCATCACAATTGCGATCACATCTACCATCATTTGGTTCGCCACCATATGAACCATCGTCACAGTTCCGATCACATTTACCATCGTCTTTAATACCGCCAAATGAACCATCGTCACAATTTCGATCGCATTTGCTATCACCTTTAATACCGCCAAATGAACCATCATCACAATTTCGATCGCATACGCCATCACCTTTAGTACCACCATAAGAACCATCATCACAATTTAAATCGCAAATTCCATCACCATCAAAATCGCAATTCAAATCGCATATGCCATCACCATCTAAATCAATATTGTAATTTTTTCTTAATAAAGAAGTTCTACCAAAAAAATTAAAAGTATACGTAGAAACTATCAAAATTAAACACAATATCATAATTATTAACATTATAACAATTGCCATTAATTTTTTCTTTTTTAAATCTTCATATTGCATTTCCATACTCAATCCCCCTAACTCTTAATACTTGGGTCTGTATATTCATCTTCAGTTAATCTACCTTCAACAGTAGCACTTTTAACATCTAACTTTAAATACACTAATTTACCAATTTCATCTGTTGGCGTTTCTTCATCAAGCCATACATAAATTTTAAAAACTCTTTGACCATTAAAGCCTTCATCATTTTTCGTTTCAATGACATCTCGCAAAATTGGATAAACATCAATACCTTCTTCGGAAGGCGTTAGACTACTAATAGAAGTTGAAAAAGTATTGCTATCCTTTCCAAAAGGAATCCATTTATTATTATCATCATCATATATTCCAATATTTAAGTAATCAAAATCTAATAAATCTTCTTGTCTTTTGCCTTTTGCCTTTAACGCTTCTAAATCATAACTTATAGTTACCGAAAAATCTGCTGGTAAATTGCCTTCATTTTTTAATGTCAAAGTTGTGTATCTTTCACCATCTGCTACAGACTCTTCAGATATTGGCAATTCTTTATTTTCTGTTGGATATAACTCCCCATCTTTCATTGAATTATTTACATCAATAACAACACTTAAATCACCAGCTTTTAACTCTTGAATAGTTGATTGTGTTTGTACTGAAAAAAATGCTGAGTATGAAACACTCAATGTCACAATCGTAAGTACTAAAACCGATAATACTATTAGCTGCGTATCACGCCTTATTTCTTTACCTGATATCATCTACGTCACCTTATTCTAAGTTTATCACATTCTTATTTTTGAAACAATACCCAAATTAGATTTTTATCATCATTTTTTTAAAAAATTGTTACTATTCACAGTTAAAATTTAAGCACGAAAAAGAAGATTAATAAATAACACTTTTAATCTTCTTTTTCAGTT
>CANQTA010000051.1 GCA_947626655.1 uncultured Bacilli bacterium | reverse complement strand
TAAAATAAATTTTGTTCAAGTTTTCATGACTATGTGTGCCTTGAACGAAGTGAAAGGAATGTGAGGTTAAAATGGAATATAAAATTAAAGTGGGAATTAGTAACCGGCATGTACATTTAACAAAAGAAATTTATGATTTATTGTTTGATGGGGAATTAGAAAAAAGAAATGATTTAAATCAAGTTGGTGAATTTGCTTCTACTAAGACTTTGACTATTAAAGTGGGGGATAAAGAAATACCTAATGTAAGAGTTTTAGGACCGTTACGTCAATATAATCAAATTGAAATATCTAAAAAAGATGCTCGGACGTTGGGAGTTAACCCACCAGTTCGAAGAAGTGGCGATTTAGAAGATAGTTTAACAGTAACTTTAGTAACACCTAAAAATAGAGTGGAAGTTAAAGGTTTGATTTTAGCTTGTCGGCATGTCCATATGAATTTTGCTGATGCCAAGAAATTTGGAGTTAAAAATCAACAAATGATTGCTGTTAAAATAGATGGTGATCGAAGTGGCATAATTGATGCTGAAGTTAAAGTTTCCGAGAATGGTTTTTTAGAATTACATGTTGATACCGATGATGGTAATGCCTTTTTATTAGATGATAAGAGTGAAGTAACCATGCTCATTTAAAAGAGGTTAGTTATGAGTTTTTATATAGGTGATGTGGAAATAAAGAATCGGTATATTTTAGCACCGATGGCAGGAGTTACTAGTACTAGTTATCGTCAAATATGTAAGGAATTAGGTTGTGGATTAGTAGTTGGCGAAATGGTTTCGGATAAAGCTTTAATCTATGAATCTAAAAAAACTTTTGATTTATTAAAGATGGATGAAAGTGAAAGACCAATTTCGCAACAAATATTTGGTGGTGATGCTGATACAATGGCTGAAGCTGCTAAAATTGTGGAAGAATATATGCATCCAGATATTATCGATATTAATATGGGATGTCCTGTTCCCAAAGTAGCTATTAAAAATCAAGCTGGTTCTAATATTTTAAAAGATCCAAAACGAGCTTATGAAATTGTTGCAAAAGTGGTCGCAGCAGTTAAAGTGCCAGTGACAGTTAAAATTCGTCTTGGTTGGGATGAGAAACATATTAATGCCGTAGAAATAGCTAAATTGTGTGAAAAAGCTGGAGCTAAAGCTATCTTTGTTCATGGGCGAACTCGCAGTGAATTTTATAGTGGCCAAGCTCATTGGGATGTTATTAAGCAAGTGGTGGATGCCGTATCTATTCCGGTAATTGGTAATGGTGATATCAAAAATTGTTATGATGCCAAAAGAATGCTTACTGAGTGTGGGTGTGCAGCAGTGATGATTGGACGTGGTTCTTTAGGAAATCCCTGGATTTTTAAAGATTGTCTAGATTATATAGATGCAGGCCTTGAACCTAAAAAGGTAAGTATTGCTGAAAAAATTGCAATGATGCGTCGGTTAACTAATGATTTAATTAACGAAAAAGGTGAAAAAGTTGGTGTTTTAGAATTAAGAACTAATTTGATGTATTTTTTGAAAGGTATGCCAATGACTAAAGAAGTAAAATTACAAATATGTAAGTGTACTACGAAAGAAGAAATATTAAAAGTGTTAGATAATTATGCTGAAGAAGTTAAGGAGTAAAAGATGGATTTAACAAAAATTAAAGATAAGATGATAATTGTTTGTAATAATAGTTATAAATTAAATATATTAAAATGGTTAAGCCAAAATCAACTCTTTTATGATGTTAAATTTTTTACAAAGCAAGCATTTTTAGCTGAATATTTGTTTAGTTATGATAAAGAAGCACTTTACTATTTAGTTAATAAATATCATTTTAAAATAGAAGTAGCTAAAATGTATTTAGATAATTTAATATATGTGGAAGATTTAGAATATCGAAGTTCGAAATTAAAGTTTTTAAAAGATCTTAAAACGGAATTAAATAATCAAAATTTGTTAATATATAATCCTGATTTTAAAAACTATATTAAAGATTATCAAATATTAGTAGTGGGATATCCTTATTTAGAAAAATATGAAGAAAAGATATTTCAAGATTTAAGAGCAAATATTATTGCTCCGGAAGCTCAATATGAATTAGAAAATGTTTATGAATTTAAAACTTTAGAAGAAGAAGTAGCTTATGTAGCTAAAAGTATTGCACGGTTATTAGAAAAAAATATTCCTTTAAATAATATTAAAATTATGGGAGCAACTAAAGAATATTATATTCCTTTAAAAAAAATATTTAATATATATAATATTCCTTTAAAAGTACCGAGTGATAATACTTTATATAATAATATTATTGGGCAAACTTTTTTGAAAAATCTTAATTTAGGAGTTAAAGAAAGTTTAAAATTAATTCAAAATATTGATAGGACAATTACTAGTTTAATTGTTAATATTTGTAATAAATATAATTTTATTAATGATTTAGCTATTTTAAAACAATTTTTAGTTCATGATTTTAAAAATACTCCCATTGATAATTTTAATTATCAAGAATATGTGGAATTAAGACCATTATTTTCTTTTATTAAAGAAGACGATTATGTTTTTTTGGTTAATTTTTCGGCAGGGGTTATCCCCGAATCTTTTAAAGATGAAGAGTATATAACAGATAATATTAAAGAAGAAGTTTTAATAAATAAAACAGTTTTTAAAAATAAAAAATATCAAGAAGCAACGATTAAAAAATTACAAAGTATTAAAAATTTATTTATCTCTTATAAAAAACAAGATAATAAAACAATTTATTATCCCTCTTCTTTAAAAAATATTTTGAATTTAAATTTGTTAAAGTATGAAGATAATATTTTAGAGAGTTATTCTAAAACTTATGATAACTTAAAATTAGCTATGTTAGAGAAAAAACATGAAAAATATAATATGACGAGTGAGGAGTATTTTATTTATAAAAATAACTTAGAAATACCTTATAATACTTATGATAATAGTTTTAAAGGAATTGATAATTTACTTTTTAAAGAGTTTATTAATCATAAACTCACGTTATCTTACAGTTCTTTAAATAATTATAATAAGTGTGCATTTAGATATTATATAGCTAATATTTTAAAATTAGATCCTTATAGTGATAGTTTTGAAGCTTTTGTGGGAAGCGTTTTTCATGATACGTTAGAGAAATGTCTTTTAAATAAAGATAATATCGATTTAGAAATTCAAAATTATTTAAAGGAACATAAACGTATTTTAACGAAAAAAGAAGAATTTTTCTTAAAAATTATTAAAGAAGATATTAAGTTTACTATTGATGTTTTAAATAAGCAACAAGAATATATGCATTTAGATAAAGCTTATTATGAAAAAGATATTGTTATTGATAAGTCAAAAGATATTCCTGTTAGTTTTATTGGGTTTGTAGATAAGATATTATATAAAGAGATGAGTGATAAAACTTTAGTAGCTATTATTGATTATAAAACAGGAAATGTTGAAACTAAATTAAATTATTTAGAAGATGGTTTATATTTACAATTACCTATTTATTTATATTTAGTTCAAAAATCTAATTTATTTAAGAATCCAGAATTTGTTGGCTTTTATTTACAATATATTTTAGATAAAAATATTGTTAGTGATCATAAGAGTAGTTATGAAGAAAAACGGAGTGATAATTTAAAATTAGATGGTTTTACAACAACTAATATTCATAATTTAGTAGAATTTGATAATACTTATGAAAATTCTTTATTAATTAAGGGCTTAAAAGTTAAAAATGATGGTAATTTTTATAGTAGTTCTAAAGTATTAGATAATGGTAATATAGCAATGATTAGTCAAATTGTGGAGAAGAATATTGATTTGGCTATTGAAAATATTTTGCAAGGAAATTTTGCTATTAATCCGAAGAGAATTGCTTATAAAAAGAATATTGGTTGTGAATATTGTCATTTTAAAGATTTATGTTTTAAAAAAGAGCATGATTATATAAATATAAGTGAGAAAGATAATTTAGATTTTTTAAAGGAGGGGGAGTAAGATGCCAAAATTTACGGATGAACAATTACAAGCAATTAATACTAGTGGGCATAATATTATTGTTTCTGCTGGGGCTGGTTCTGGGAAAACCGAAGTTTTATCTGAAAGAGTTATAGCTATTTTAAAAAAAGGTATTAAAATAAATGAATTGTTAATATTAACATTTACGAATGCTGCTGCTAAAGAGATGCAAGATCGAATTAGAAAAAAAATTACCCAAAATCCTTTATTAAAAGATAATTTAGATTATTTAGAAAGTTCTTATATTACTACTTTTGATTCTTTTACTTTGTCTTTAGTTAAAAAGTATCATTATTTAATTAATGTTTCGCCTAATCTTAGTATCTTAGATGAAAGTATTGCTACAATTTTAAAAGGAGATATTATTGATAATATTTTTACAGAGTTTTATGATAAGGAAGATTCTTTATTTCAACATTTTATTCAAGATTTTTGTGTTAAAAATGATACTTTACTAAAAAGTTATATTCAAGATATTATTAAGGGTTTAGAACTTAAAAGTGATATAGATACTTATTTAGAAAATTATGAAACTTATTATTATAGTGAAACTAAAATATATGAATATATAAATGAGTATTTAAATCTTTTACATGTTAAAATTAATGATATTGAAACTAATTTAATGTGTATTGATTCTACTACTTATCCAGAGTTTTATGAAGCTTTTGAAAAATCTTTAGAGAAGTTAATTAAGACTCAAACTTATGAAGAAATTTTAGAATCTATTAATAGTGATTTGCCAAGAAGACCTCGAAATAGTGAAGATATAAAAGTAGTAGTGGATAATATAAAAAGTATTAGGGATGATTTAAAAAATAATTATTTAAGATTTACAGATACGAAAGAAATTAAAGAAACTATTTTGCTTACTAGAGATTATGTAAAAATTATTATTAAAATTGTTCAAAAATATTTTGAAGAGTTAAATAATTATAAAAAAGAACATGATTTATATGAATTTCAAGATATAGCTAAAATGGCTATTAATATATTAAAAGATAATCATGAAATTAAAGAAGAAATAAAGAATTATTATAAAGAAATTATGATTGATGAATATCAAGATACCTCTGATTTGCAAGAAGAATTTGTGAGTTTAATAGAAAATGATAATGTTTATATGGTCGGCGATGTGAAACAGTCTATTTATCGTTTTCGAAATGCTAATCCTTTAATATTTAAAGATAAATATAATAGATATAAAGAAGGTAATGGGGGCATAAAAATTGATTTATTAAAGAATTTTCGGTCGCGTTTTGAAGTTTTAGAAGGTATTAATTTAATTTTTAATTTAATTATGGATGATTCTTTAGGAGGTGCTAATTACAAAGAAACGCACCAAATGAATTTTGGTAATGAAGATTATATCGAATATAAAACTAATGAAAATTATAATTTAGAAGTTTTAGAATATGATAATACTTTAGAAGGAGCTAAAGAAGCCGAATTAGAAGCTTTTATAATAGCTAAAGATATTAAACAAAAGTTAGAAAATAATTATCAAGTTTTTGATAAAAAAATTGGTACTTTAAGAAAGGCTACTTATGCTGATTTTTGTATTATTCAAGATCGCAATAGTGATTTTCCTCTTTATAAAAAAATCTTTGGTTATTTAGGAATACCCCTAGGAGTTATAGCGGATAATTATTTAACTAGTGAAACAGAAATCAATATTTTAAATAATATTTTGGGCTTAATTTTAAAAATAAATAATAAGTTATTTGATCAAGAGTTTAAATATTTTTGGGTTAGTTTAGCACGTTCTTTTCTTTTTGAATATCCTGATAATATTATTTTAAATACGCTTAAAAATAATAATTTTGTTGAAAGTACTATTTATCAAAAATGTTTAAAGATTAGTGAAGAGTTAAATAATTTAAGTAATAGAGAAATTTTAGAATTAATTATTCAAGAATTTAATTTTTATGAAAATTTAATTAAAATTGGTGATGTTGAAGAAAGTATGGTTAGAATTGCTAATTTATTAGAAATAAGTGCTAATTTAAGTAATATGGGTTATACAATTATTGATTTTAAAGAATATTTAACTAAGATGTTAGAGGGAAAGACTGTAGCTAAATATAGTATTAATGAAGCAAATAGTGATAGTGTTAAGATTATGAATATTCATAAATCTAAAGGCTTAGAATATCCAGTTTGTTATTTTAGTGGTTATAAAAAAGCTTTTAATGATGCTGATATTAAAGATCGTTTTGTTTATGATAATAAATATGGGATTATTACTCCTTATTTTAAAGAAGGAATTGGTTCTACTATTTTAAAAGATTTATTTAAACAAAAATATTACTTAGATGATGTGTCTGAGAAAATTCGTCTATTTTATGTTGCTTTGACTAGAGCTAGAGAAAAAATAATTATTGTGTGTCCTACTGGTAAGCCTCAAGAATTTTCTCCTAAAGTAGTTGATTTTAATATTCGGTTAAAATATCGTTCTTTTCTTAATATTATAGATTCTATTAGAAGTAATATAGCTCCTTATGTAAAAACAGTGGATTTAAGACAAATTGATTTTACTAAAGATTATTTGTATGGGACTAAGAAAAAAGAAGAAGCTTTGAATGAAAGCAAAGAGATAATTAATTATCATGAAGTAGCTGTTAATTTAAAACCAATAATTAATGCGCATGCTTCTAAAAGCGTTGATGAGTTAATCGATGTAAAAACTACTGATACTTTAGATTTAGGAACTAAAATTCATAAGTGTTTTGAACAAACTGATTTTCGCAATATTTTAGATACTAATCCTTATAAAGATAAAATTACTAAATTTGTCCAAAGATTGAATATAGATGCTGATACTAAAATTTATAAAGAGCATGAATTTGTTTTTGAAGATAATAATACCATCTATCATGGGATTATTGACTTAGTATTGATTAGCAATGATATTAAAATAATTGATTATAAATTAAAAAATATTGCTGATGAAAAATATCAAAATCAATTAAATATTTACTATAATTATTTAAAGAAAATTTATAAAGATAAAGAAATAAAGATGTATTTATATAGTATTTTAAATGATGAATTAAGAGAAGTTCAAGTTTTGGCTTAACTTCTTTTTTCAATGTCAAATTAGGAATTATTTATTTATCTTTATGAAGTTAGATGTTATAATGAAGTAGTTAATAAGTTCGACAGATATTGACAAAAAAGATATTTAATGTAATAATAAATCTCAACTACGAAAGGGATGGCTTTAATGAACAAACAAAAAAAATTATTAGAAAGAATAAAAGAAAGTAAACAAAGAATTACGGCTTTAGCTTTAAGTTTAACAATTGGTTTAACTAGTTTAGTTGGTTGTAATTTGCATAAAGATAATAACAGTAATAATACTCATAATGAGGGAAATGATAGTAGTATAAGTGATAGTTATGTTGATGATACTACTATTAATAATGGTAATCAAGAAGATATAATACCTATTGAACCAAGTATTGGCGATGATGATGAAGAGAATATTAGTAATGAACAAAATGATTCGGAAAAAGATGAAGAAAAGATAGATAATGAAAATAATGAGGAAAAAGATCAAGAAGAAGTAAGTAATCCTAATCATGAAGAAGATGAAGAAAATGTTAAACATACTCATGATTTTGGGGATTTTAAAGTTTTAAATGCTAAATATCATGAAAGAGTTTGTGCTTGTGGAAAAGTAGAGACGTTAGAACATTAAAAGAATGTTCTAACTAATAATTATATATATAATTATGGTTTTTATAGTGAAGTTACCGTTTTGAAATGTCCTATTTGTGGTTATGAAAAAACAGAAACTAAAGAATTAAATGATGTAATTTTTGGAGAATGGGTTTATAATTCAGAAACGAAACAAGATGAAAGAGTAGCTAAAAACTATGATATAAAGGAAACTAGAGAACATCTTCATGATTATGCTGAGTTGACTAAATATGATGATAATTATGAATATTATAAATGTGTATGTGGGTCAATTAAATTACAAAAACACAATTTAGATAGAGGTAAGGTTTTAGCTAATGGTGATACTTTATATAGTTGTTTAAATGAGGGATGCGATTATACTAAAACTGAAGAAAAACAAGTAGAACCTGATATTCCAGTAATTCCAGCTCATAGACATCATTTTGATACTATCATTAGATTTGATGATAATTATGAGTATCGTTCTTGTAAGTGTGGCGAAGAAATTAAAACTGCTCATAGTTTAAAGACAACAGTTAATAGTGATGGCTCAAAAGATATAACTTGTGAAAATAATTGTGGTTATACTAAACATATTGCAGCACCTCAACCAGAACATAAACATACAGAAGCGACAAGGAAAGAATATACTCAAAATAAAGATGATATTTGTTATGTAGAAATAACTTATTGTACAGAATGTAGTAAAGAATTAGGTAGAAAAGAAATAGGACACAATTATCAAAGTTCTATTAATCCTGATGATTATTCTACACATTATAGTTGCCAAAATGATGGATGTAATGTTAGTTATGATGTAGAACATGTCCATAATTCTAATGGTACAAGAAAAGAAGTATTAAATACAGATGATGATTGTTATCAAATTGTAACTTATTGTGATGTTTGTAATGCAGTTCAAAATACTGAGAAGTTTAGTCATAATAGTGATGGGATTGAAAAAGAATATACTCATGATGCTTCTCAAGCTTGTTATAATGAAAGTATTTATTGTACAGAATGTAATAGAACAATTGATACAAGGTCTGATGGTCATATTTTTGGACAAGAGAGTGTTGAGTTTTTAAAAACTGATCCTTCAATTTGTTATATTGCAAAATCAACTTGTACAGAATGTAATATTGAAAGAACTAGAAATGTACAACACAAATTTAATGAAACTGAATTTCCTGGAATAGGAGCTCTTTATGAATGTGAAAGAGAAGATTGTGGATATGCTTATGAAGTTTATTTTGATGAAGAATCAACAATTAATTTAAATGAAGAAGAAGTAATAAATTTTCAAGATAAACAATTTATACTAAAAAGAACTAAGAAAAATGATAAAAGTAAGGGGTTAAAATAATGGAAAATAATAAAAAATGGTATAAAAAAATTAGTAATTGGTTAATTATCGTTGCATGTATTATTTTAGTGCCAATACTTTTAGTTAATATTTGGATAATGATTCAAGCCAAAACTAATGAAGATGAAATACCTAGTGTTTTCGGCTATAAACCATTTATTGTTCTATCTGGTTCAATGGAAACAGAAATTCATAAAGGCGATTTAATAATTACTAAAATAGTTGATCCCGAAAAATTAAAAGTAAATGATGTTATAGCATTCCGGGATTCTGAAGGTACAGTTACTACCCATAGAATTATTGATACAGTTGATAATGAAGGAGAAATATATTTTATTACCAAAGGTGATAACAATAATACCCAAGACCAAAATTTAGTTGAATTTTCTGATGTTGAAGGTATGTATGTTTTTAGAATACCTGGGATTGGTAGTATAATGGATAGTTTAGCAGAACCAACAACTATTATAATTGTTTTATTAGCAATAACGATAATATTTATAATTGGTTTTTCAATCTCAATGGATTTATGTCAAGTTTTTAGACACAATTTTATGGAGATCGCGTATTTAAAATTATTCCAATTTCCTTCTTGACA
>CANQTA010000050.1 GCA_947626655.1 uncultured Bacilli bacterium | reverse complement strand
TCTAATAATTCATATTTTTCTTCATTTGTCATATTTGTTATTTTATCTATTAATTCATTCATTTTTATCATCTCTTTATTATAATATCACTTTTTGTTTATTTAATCAATTCGGTCTAACATAGAGATTATAAATTAATTTTTTGTTTACAAAGAAAAAAAGAAAAAATATTAAATTTTTTATATGTAATATTTTTTGAAAAAAATAAAATATTCTTCTAAAGTTAAATTATATTTTTTTAAAATGGAGGCTTTTGAACCAATGTATCTTAAATGATGATAATTAGGTAAATAACCTGTTATTTCCACTTTATTTGGTGGATATCTAAAAATAAAACCATATTTATAACTGTTAGCTATTAACCATTTAATCTCGGCACTATCTTCATTTAAAGGTATTAAACTATTATTTATTTTTAAGCCAATATCAATAGCTAGACCAGTTTGATGCTCACTACATTTTGGTAATGGATATTTTTTACTAATAATACTCCCTTCTTTTCGCACTAAATCACTAATCATAAAAGTTTCTTCTAAAAAAGGACGATAACCAGATAAAATAAAGTAATCTTTTTGAAAATGATTGTGTAAATCTTTTAATAATTTTATAGCATTTTTTAAAGTCTTTTTTTCTAAATAAATTAATTGATTATTAGTATACTTAGAGTTAACTTTAACTAAATTATTAGGAATATAATCTTTAGGAAGTAAATTATCTTTATTAACAAGTATTAAGTAATCCATAAATATAAACCCTCTTTAAATTAAATGTATTTTTTTGGTAAAAGTTGCCAATAATATGGTTAGTGATATTATGAATAAGATTGTAGAAAGAGTTAAAAAAGAATTTAAAAATGTTCCTGATTTAAAAGTAAAAGAAGTTAAAGTCAATGTATTTAAAAGTGTTTATGTCATTTTCATAGAAACTATTTGTTCAAGTGATAAAGTCAATGATTATATTTTAAAAAATTTAATTAGAACCAAGAAAAGTGATGATTTAAATAGCAATGTTCCAGGGCCGAATTCGGTAGAAATAGATAATTATGATAAAATAGAATTTTATTTAACCAATGGTTTTGCTATAGTTATTAGCAATAATAATATTTTAGCTATTGAAGTTAAAGGAGATTTAAATCGTAGTATTTCGACAGTAGCTAGAGAACCATCAATATTAGGACCGGAAGACTCTTTTAATGAAAATATTCAAACAAATATGGGGTTAATTAAAAGAAGAATTAAAACTAATACCTTAAAAAGTATTGAATTAGTGATGGGAAGAAAAACTAAAACAGCGATTAGTATTAGCTATTTAGAAGATGTTGCTAAGTTAGAAGATGTCGAAATAATTAAGAAGAAATTAGAAAGAATTGATGTGGATGGCATCTTAGATGTAGCTACCCTTACTCATTATTTAGAAAGTGAAAATAGAACTGTTTTTCCAACAATTAAAAGAACTGAAAGACCTGATTTGGTAGCATCATCCCTCTTAGAAGGTAAAATTGTGATATTAGTTGATACTTCACCATTTGCTATAATATTACCGACTTTTTTAGCTGATTTTATTAATCCGGTTAATGATAATTATGTTAAAAGTGTCAATGTTATTTTTGTAAAAATTTTAAGAGCTTTAAGTTTTATTTTATCAATGATAACTCCAGGAATATTTGTAGCTATTATTAATTATAATCAAGAAACTATTCCAGCCTCTTTGCTCATTAATTTTAGTACCCAGTCTAGTAGTGTTCCCTTCCCTAGCATCGTAGAACTGATTATGCTCTTAATTATCTGTGATGTTTTAAGAGAAAGTGATTTACGATTTCCTTCTAATTTTGGTTCCGCAATTTCTATTTTAGGAGCTTTAATTATTGGTGATGCAGCGGTTAATGCCGGTTTAGTATCCCCTATTGCGATTATTGTAGCTTCTTTTACTTTTATTACTAGTTTAATTTTTACTGAATTAGAAATTAGTAATGCTTTGAGATATTATCGTTACTTATTCCTATTTTTTGCTTCATTCTTTGGTCTATACGGAATCTTCATATGTACTATTCTTTTCTTAATCAATGTTATTTCAATTAAATCTTTAAATACACCATATTTTGCTCCAGTAGCGCCTTTTAATAAAGATTATTTCTTTAAAACTTTACTAAAGAAAAAAGATATTAATGATACCAAAAGAAGTAGTTTAATAACAGAAAAGAATTTAACAAAGATGCAAGTCAAGGAGGAAAATTCATGAAAAAATTAATCATCTTAATTGGTAGTATATTTTTATTAACTGGCTGTTATGACAATATTGAATTAAATGATTTAGCTATTGTATCGGGTTTAGGGATTGATTATTATAATGAAAATTTTCATATAACTTATGAAATATTAAATGATATCAAAACAGAAGAAAATAGTGCAATGCTTAGTTATACAGTAGAAGGTGATGGGAAAACTTTAAGTGAAGCTTTTGCTAATGCTAATTATCGTGTTGGAAAAAATGCCTATTTTGCCCATTTAAAAATAGTTTTGTTGAGTGAAAGTATTATTAAAGATAAAATACCTAATATTATAGACTATCTAATTAGAGATACTAATATTCGAGATGAATTTATTCCTTTAGTGACTGAAAATGTTAAACCGGAAGAAATTCTTAGCCATAATAGTAAAGATTGTCCAGTTGTAAGTGATTTCCTATTAAATTTAATTGATAATGAAAAATACAATAATAATTTAGCTACTAATGAAGTTTATCAAAAAGTATTAGTTAAATTTATTAGTGATAATTATGATGTTGTTTTAAGTTCAATTACTTTAAAAGATGAAGAAATTTCTTTAAGTCATTTTTATATTTTTAATGGTTATAAAGTACGAAATAAGTTAAGTATTGAAGAATCTTCTTTATATAATTTATTAACAACCAATGTTTATAATGTTTTATTTAAAAACGAATACGATAATAAAAACATTAGTATTAGTATCAATAATGCTATTCAAGAGATTGATGTATCTAAAGATAAGATTAAGATAGATTTAAAATTAGAAGGAAAAATAATTGAAAATAATGCTAATTTAGATTTAAAAAAAGAAAAAACTTATCAAATGTTAGATGAAGATTTTGGCCAAATTATTGCTAAAAAAGTTAAAGATTTTGTGGGAAATTTACAAAAAAATGAAAGTGATATTATGGGATTACAAGATATATATTATAAAAAATGGCGAAAACAAAATAAAGGACTATGGAAAAGTGCGGACATTTTGGTTAATGTTGATTTAAAAATTAATACTAAGGGATTTATCTTTGAGGTGGAACAATGAAAAATAAATTAACTTATTTTATTACTAGATTTTCAATGTTTGGGATTGGTTCATTTCTTATGTATCAGATGGCAGCGAAAGATGCTTGGTTATCAGTAATATTAGGAACTCTTTTAGGAATTATAATAATCTATATTTATAAATATATTAAAGAATATTTTTGGGATAAACAAGTTAAAGATGTTTTAAATAAAACTTTTTTAGGCAAAGTATTTCTATGGATCTTAATTATATTTTATGTATATTTAATGGTTATTATTTTAGTATTATTACCTATGTTTGTTAATTCATTTTATTTACTTTACACCCCAAAAATCTTAGTCGTTTTGCCTTTTCTTTTACTAGCAGTTTATATTACAATGAAAGAAAAAAGAGTTTTAGAATCATTAAGTAATCTATTATTTCCTTTTAGTATCTTCATCATGGTTATTTATCTGGCTTTTTTAACTAAATATGTAGATTTTGGTAATATTGTACCTATTTTAACTGAAAAACCTTTAAGTTTAATTAAAGCTGCATTAATTTATGCTTCAATTACTAGTATTCCTCAAATAATAACTATTAATTTTACCCAAAATTCTTTTAAAGACGATTTAAAAAATTATTTATGGGCTTCAGGGACATCTCTAGCAATGATTTTGATTACTATTTTATCTTTAGGAGAACCATTAATTAAAATTTATAGTTTTCCAGAATATGCTACTTTAAAACAAATTAAAATATTAAAATTTATTGAAAATATTGAAAATTTATCAACATTTATTTGGTATTTCGATATGTTTATTACTTTAGCTAGTTTATGTACCAGTATTAAAGAATCACTGCCTAAAAAATATAGACCATTATCCTATGGTGGAATTATAACTTTTGTCATTTTGGCAGCAGTATTTGGAGTTGCTTCTAATTACCGAATAATTATTCAATCTTTCTATTTGTACCCTTTAATTCTAGGTGGATTTTTCCTTATCTTTTTAGGACTATTACTTTATCTTAAAACATCATCTAAATTAAAAGAGCAAAGAAAAAATTCTTAATCAAATAAGAATTTTTTTATATCCATTTACTTATGTATAATTTTCGAGTTGTATATTCTTCATAATCTGTAAATATATGAATAATTGCATCAACCAAACTACTAATAATATTATTATCTCTTTTTACTCTAACTGTAACAATTTCTTTTTGTAATGTACTTCTAAATAAATAATCATGCAAATAACTAGCTAATACATGATCGAGCTCAGAAACTTTTTCTAATTCATTTCGATTTTGCATATCAATATTAAATATATAATTTTTATAAATACTAATAAGTTTTTCACTTATAACATCATTTTCACTAAAATCAAAATTAACTATATTATAATAATTTGGACAATATTTTAATATTTCTTTACCATTCATTTATCTACACTCTTTACTATAAATAAATGATACTACATAATACGAACAAAATCAAGGGAATTGCATTAATTACTAAAGAACAAAAGTAAAATTCAATAAATTAAAATTTATTTCATTTCACTTTGATAAGCCTCACGGCTTATCTTTTCTGTTTCTTAGGATTTCACTCCTCCACAGACCATATTTCCGACAGTCGCTGCCGTACTTGTTTTTATTTATCACTATTTTTTTTGTTGTTTAATTTTGATATCTCTCTTTATAGTAACTTATTATTCCTTCATACATTATATTTATACTTGCATTTATATCTCTTTCTATCTCTATTCCACATTTTGGACATTTATATTCTCTTATTTTTATATCTTTCATTATTTTATTTTTATATTTATTTTTTATATAGTTTGTTCTATAACTATCTTTTATTCCTTTTTTCTTATATTTTGGATAACCACCTTGTTTTTTATAATATTTATTTAATCCATTTTCTAAATCAAATATTACACATCTTAATGAACAACTATCTACTTCTTTTAAAAATGGGTATTCATTATATAATTTAGGTATTTCTTTTATCATATCAAAACTAGTAAGTTTAGAATTATCTTTCTTCTTACTTAACATTATATTATAAACAAGTCTTGAACATCCAATAGTTTTATTTATTAATTCTTCTTGTTTTATACTTGGATACATTCTAAATTTCTATGCACAATTAATTAACATAACCATTACCTCCTGGATAATATAATTATCTCATGCAAACAAATGATTGTCAATGCAAAGCTTTATTTTTTTATGACTTTCCTATTATATAAAAAAATAACTATTCTGATAAAATAGTTATTCCTAGTTTACTATAACTCATCACATCATTTAAAATTACTCTCCATAATTTTAAATATTAGCTAAATATTATCAGTATTTAGTGTGAATCGCTTATCTTTTTGAGTTTTCTTTCTCATAAACAATTGTCTTTACTTAGCGCAGATAAGATTATTTTTAACAAATAATTTATTTACTAAAATAATATAAATTTCACAATATTACATTATTACTTTTACATAATAACTATTTAATATTGTTACTATCTATACTACTATACTAAGTAATTATAGTATATGCCAATTTGAAAATTTTGTCAATATAATTTTATCTATTTTTAATTATATTTAATAAAAAAAGAGCAATTAAGCTCTTCCAGCATATTTACCATCGCTTGTTGATACTAAGATTTTTTCACCTTCATTGATAAATAAAGGCACTTTGATAACTTTACCAGTTTCAATTGTAGCATCTTTTTGCGCATTAGTTGCAGTATTACCTTTAACTGCAGGAACTGTTTCAGTGACAGTATATTCAACTTTTTCAGGTAATGTAATACCAATAATTTCTCCTTCATAGAAATCAATTGAAATATCAATTCCTTCTTTAATAAAGGAAGCATCTTCACCTAAAATATTTTTTGGTACTTCAATTTGTTCATAAGTTTCATTATTCATAAATACTAAATTATCACCAGAGGTATATAAATATTGGACTTTTGTCTTATCGATATGAGCTCTAGTAATTTTAATATTAGTATTAAAAGTATTTTCAACAATAGAACCAGTTCTTAAATTCTTAAGTTTAATTCTAACAAAGGCCGGACCTTTACCAGGTTTTACATGTTGAAATTCTTGAATTAAACATAGGTTACCGTCAATAATAACAGTCATACCATTTTTAATATCATTAATATTAATGTTCATTATTTTACTCCTTTCTCTTTAAATAATCTAATTACTTAGTAATTATTTAGCTTCTTTTGCTGCAACGCTTTTACGACATTTAGGACAATATTTTTTAACTTCTAAACGTTCAGGATTATTTTTTTTATTTTTACTTGTCGGACGTAATTCAGTTCCACATACTGTACATTTCATTTTAACAAAATTACGATTTTCATTTTTAGCCATATAAAATCCTCCTCACCAATTACTTCCCTATTATATCAAACTTTTACTATTTTTCAAAGAGAAAGTTAGTAATATCCCTAGAAATATACCTAGTTATATATACTTTACTATAATTATAGTCACGTGAAACATAAATATTCGGAGCAATAACAATGATACTATACTCGGGATTATCATAAGGGGCATAACCGACAAAATTAATACTAGTAGTCTTAGTATCCATGATGCCATCATTATTAGTATCAATAAATGTTTCACTAGTCCCAGTTTTACCAGCTGGATTATATTTACTATTAATATAACTACGGGCTGTTCCCGATGTAGTTGCTAAATGCATAGCTTCTCTTAGTCTTTCTTTATATTTTAAATCTAATGGTACTTCACTTACTATATTATAAGAATTGTTGATTTCAGATTCTCCTATTATTTTGGCCATCAATTGTGGTTTTCTTTTTTCACCAAGCGATGCGACTGTATTAACATATTGAAATAATTCTATTGGCGTATAAGTATCATATTGCCCAATACTTAAATTAAGTAATAAATCACTAGAAGTATTTTCACCAATAATGCCAGTTACTTCATTAGGTAAATCAATTCCTGTTAAATTACCTAAACCATATTCTTTGAAAATTCCTCGCATTTTGGCAAAATCATTTTCCGTAGTTGGTAATTTCATATTATAATGATATTTATAACCAGTAAGACCAATCGCAATATTAAATTGATAATAATTAGAACTTCTACTAATGGCGGTTAAATCATTAACGCGTCCTAGGCTTTTATAACTACATTTAATAGGTACTTGGTAAAGTTTAATACAACCATCGGTAACTGTCGAGCCAATATCAATAATACCATATTTATAACCAGTACTAATTGTTGCCATTTTCACAACCGATCCAACGGTATAAGAAGTATTAATTAAATTAGTATTAACATTTTTAAAAAGTGGATTATTGAGATCTCCTATCAATTTTTGACCACTCATAGCAATAATCGCTCCCGTTTGTGGATTACCAACTATACTATAAGCTTCACTAAAATAATCAGTATTAGCGCGTTTTTTACCAGCAATGATATTTTCTTTTAAGATTCTTTCTAATTCTAATTGTACATCAATATCGATTGATAAAACCAAATCTTGACCTTGATATCCTTCTTTTATTAATTTTAAAGTATTATCATTATTAACTTCATATAAATCTTTTTCACCTTTTAAATAATCTTCATAATATAATTCTAAATAAGAAAGACCAACCGTATCATTTAAAGAATAACCTTTTTCTAAATATTCATCTTTTCTTTCCTCTGGAATACTTCCAACTGTTCCAAATATATCTTTTAAAGTATCCCCATAATTATAAATTCGCTCCCAAGTAAGTTCAATTGTTATTCCTTCTAAATTACTATCAATAATTTTAGTGTATTCTTCATCACTTAATCCCTTAATAATAACTTTTTTAGCATATGAATAACCTTTATTCATAAGTTCATAAATAGTAGCACTTTTTTTATCTAAATCCGTTAAAGAATTTAACATTTCTAAAGTAATTCGTTCATATTTCATTTTTAAAATATCAGCACTACTTAACTTTCGTAAATCATATAAATGCCACTCTTCATCACTTATTAAATCTTGACCATTATTATTTTTTAACAACCAATATTTTTTTAAACTAGCTTCACTAATATCAATATTAATAATTTGAGCTAAATTTGTAGCAATTTCTAATTCTTTTTTGGTATCGATTCCCTTTAATTTCGTGTAAAAAACAGTTTTTATTCCTAAATTATCTACTAAAACTTTACCATTAGTATCTAATATTCTTCCCCGGGGAGCACTTTCACCATAAACATAATTATTAGTCTTTTCTAAAAGTTTATAAGTATAACTTTCACCTAAATAAAAGTTTAAATAACCGATTCTTAATAGAAAGATAATAAAAATTATTAAAATTAATAAATACTTCTTCATAAGTCACCATTATTATTATGGATTACTTAACTTTTAGTATTCATTTTTAAATATTTAGAATAATATATAATAGGTGATTAAGGATGTTCAATCTAATTGAAAGATATATAAATAGAATGACTAAAGAAGATGTCAATAATTTTGCCATTAGTAAAAATATTAATTTATCAGAAAATGAATTAAATTTTACTTATGATTTTGTTAAAAAAAATTATAAAAATTTTTTAGCTAATCCTAATTTATTTAATATAAATCGTTATAAAAACAATTATACAGAAGAAAACTTTAGCAAAATTACTAAAGTTTTCAATGAATATTTTCAAAAATATGCTAACTATTTATAATATTCTCTAATATCATTAATTAAATTCTCATTAAATTGACCTGATTTTATCATAGCAATTTCAAATTTATAAGGTGGATAAATTAATTCTTTTTCTCCATTTTCTTTACTAATATAAGGTGTTTCTAATATTTTAGGAACATCTTTTAATTGGGGATTATTAATAATATTCATTAAGGTAGTAAAACCTAAATAACCAAAGCCAAAATTTTCATGACGATCTTTATGAGCTCCTAAAGGATTTTTACTATCATTAATATGAATACATTTTATTTTAGCAATACCAATAATTTTATCAAAAGTAGCTAGAAATTCTGGAAACTTAGCCATATCATAACCAGCATCATTTAAATGGCAAGTATCTAAACATACCCCAATATTATTGGAATGAACACCATCGATAATAGCTTTTATTTCTTCTAAAGTTTTACCACATTCACTACCTTTGCCGGCCATTGTTTCAAGTAAAACCATGCATTTAGTATTATCATCAATAACTTGATTTAAAGCTTCAATGATATTATTAATTCCTTCTTCCGTAGTGTGTTTAACTGCTGAACCTGGATGTAAAACAATATATTTAATATGCATACTTTCACAGCGAGTAATCTCTTGACGAAGAAAATTAATTGAAAAATGCCAAGAATCTATTTTATCTTTATTAGCTAAATTTATAATGTAAGGTGCATGACAAATAACATTTTCTATTTTTACATTATTTTCTTCCATTAATTTTAAAGCTTCATTTAAATATTCGGTATTTATTTTACTTCTTATAGTATTTTGAGGAGCTCCCGTATACAACATAAAAGCATTAGCACCATAACTTAGAGCTTCCTGACAGGAATCTAAAATTTGATTTTTGCCAAAATGGACATGACTACCTAATATCATTTTACTTCACCTATAAATATTATAACAATAAGAAAAGAAAGTAACAAGTTTTTATTGAATTACAACTAGCTGGTAATTTTTTTTCTTTTCTTGGCAAAATATTTTATTCATAAGCAATAACTTGGCTATGGTTGTTCTCTCCTAAAGCTTCTTGAAGTCTTGCTTTTACCCAATCTACTTGGGATGATTCAGTATAGACGGTTATGTTATTTGCAACTGTTAAGTATTTTAATGGTATGCCATCACTACGAGTTGCATCTCCTCCAAACATGGCATCATACTTTGGTCTATCATTTAATGAATTATACAAAGCTTTTGGTAATTTTAATTCTATTAAATTTGTATCATTTGCAAACATCCTTGATATATCTTCTATTTTAGATAAATT
>CANQTA010000049.1 GCA_947626655.1 uncultured Bacilli bacterium | reverse complement strand
TTTGTTAATACCAATGGTATTAACAAACTAAAATATTTTAGTTTGGCTTTCATCTTTTTTCTTTTCCTTTCTTACTTATATACTTCTTACTATGTATATCTTGCTTTAATTATAATCAATAATCGTTTATTATTCAACATATTTTGTGTAAATTATTCTTCTTTTATAGATGGATATTTTATATTTCTTTTTTAAAAAGCCAGCAATTTTCATTTAAATTACTGGCTAAATCTTTTATTAAAATTATTATTTGAATTATAAAGATTATTCATATGCAATAACTTGACTATTATTATTTTCTCCTAAGGCTTCTTGAAGTCTTGCTTTGACCCATTCAACTTGTGATGACTCGGTGTAGACTGTTATGTTATTTTGAACACTTGTAAACATATAATTATAATTTTTTGAATCTGTAATATTATTATAATTTGCTTTTGGTAAATAAACTTCATTTAAATTAGAACATCCCCAAAACATTTTAGCAGTATTAATTAAATTTGGTGTATTCCAATTACTCAAATCTGCTTTAATTAATTTCACACACCCTAAAAACATTCCTACTGCTCCTTGATTACTATTACCCATCTGTGTTACATTGGATACATCCCAATCACTCAAAGGCGTTAAATCGCTTATTAGTGTATTAGAAAACATACCGCTCATATTCGATACTTTTGAAACTTGCCAATTCTTTAATGGTGTTAAATTACTTATTTTAGTGCCAGAAAACATACCACTCATGGTTGTTACATTCGATACATTCCAACCACTTATTGGTGTTAAATCACTTATCTGAGTACCATAAAATAAACCACTTATATCTGTTACCGATGATACGTCCCAACTTTGGATTGCGCTTATATCATTTATTGGTGTACCATCAAACATATCTCTAATAATTAGAGTATTTTTTGTATTCCAACCTGATAAAGGTGTTAGATCACTTATTTTTGTAAATGTAAATAATCCAGCCATAGTTGTTACATGTGATACATCCCAATCGGTTAGTGATGAAATATTATTTATACTAGTTTCCCAAAAAACACAATCCATATTAATAACTTTTTGAGTATCCCATTTGCTTAATGAACTTATATCAACTAAATTTTCACAATAAGCAAACATTCTATTAATATCTGTTACATTAGAAACATTCCATTCTTTTAGTGGATTTAAATCTGTTATATTTGTGCTAGAAAACATACTGCCCATATTTGTTACACTTATGGTATTCCAATTTGCTAGTGGGCTCAAATTTGTTAAATTTTTACAATTATTAAACATACCACTCATATTTTTTACTTTGGATATATCCCAATTACTTATTGGTTTTAAATCGCTTATTTTGGTATTAGCAAACATAGCACCCATACTAATAACTCTCTGAGTATTCCAATTTGTTATTGGTATTATATCTGTTATTGAGGTATAATTAAACATATTCCCCATTTCTGTTACATTTGATACATTCCAATTACTTATTGAAGCTAAATCAGTAATTTGAGTATGATTAAACATATTATTCATAGCTGTTACAGTGGAAACATTCCAATCTTTTAATGGTGTTATATCGTTGATTTTGGTATTATTAAACATTCCTGCCATAGTAGTAACATTAGAGACATCCCAATTAGTTAAACCATTGATATCTGTTAAATTTCCATCTTGAAAAAATAAAGCATACATGTTTGTTACTTCACTGGTATCTAATGCATCACCTGATATTCTTCTTAAATTAGTAAAGTTATAAAAAGCATAAGCCATATTTTTGTGGGCTCGCATTGGTCCATCTGCTCCAATATATAAATCATAACTCTCATTTTCATTTGGTGTTGCTTCTAACCAGCCCATTACTTCGTCTAACTCGGTTCCTCTTTCGGTATCTCCTAATTCCCATGTCTTGATGGCTTTAGTAGTGTCTATGTAATCTACCAAGTAGACATTTTGAATCTTTTGATACATACCTTCGTCATCATAAAATAGTGAAACTTCTTTACTCACTTCTTTATTATTTTGCATTTCTCTTATATTCTTATATAATGTAACCATATATTTATAAGTTCCGTTCTCTCGACATACCATATTTTCAGCTTCTATTTTGACATTTAACATTTTATTAGCTATATAATTTTGGTATGATGGTTTATTTATTAATTCTACTATGGTACTTAAATAATCGCTACTATTTCCATCTATTTCAAAGGAAGTTTTATATACTTTAATATTATTCATTTTTAAAGTACTTAAATCTAATGTTTCATCTAATCCTAAACCTTTTAGGTATAAAAGAACATCTTCCTTTTCTAACACACTTCCCATACTACCATTGTCAATGTTTAAAGTTACTTTGATATCGCCACTACAACTATATCTAATGTTTTCCATTCCTTTAGATGATACTTCAATTATATTATGGGTTCCGGTTGTTAAATCTGTTTCATATCGATTATCATTTACAGCTCCATAATAACTTCCTACATTTAATAATTTCATATCATTATTATCAACATGGATATGTATATCATCATATAAAGTACTTACTGATAATGAGTGTTTTTTAGGTGTATTTGCTGTTATCATAGTTTTACTGCCATTACCTGTTATTGTTACACTGAAATAAGCATAAGTAGCACTTATTATTAGTAATAACATTATGAGTACTCCCACTAAGCTTATTATTAATTTTTTATTATTTTTCATCTTCTACCTCTTCCCTTTTTGACTATGAAATTATAATTGACATCTTATAAATATGCTCATAATTGAATTATTTTATATTTTTATTTTAATTCATTTATGAGCCTAAGTCAATATCTTATCTTTCTTATGATAAATTTTATATGATGGTTATGAATAGATTAAAAAATTTAAGAAAAGAAAAAAAATTAAGCCAAAAAGAATTAGCTAAATTAATAAATATGAGTCAAACTGGTTACTCACAATATGAAAGAATGACAAGAAAAATATCGATAAGTACTTTAAAAGAATTAGCTACTTTTTATAATACGAGCATTGATTATATTCTAGAACTTACGGATATTAAGGAACCTTAT
This sequence comes from uncultured Bacilli bacterium, assembly GCA_947626655.1. Taxonomy (GTDB): domain Bacteria; phylum Bacillota_I; class Bacilli_A; order RF39; family UBA660; genus SIG200. The sequence goes on along the minus strand of CANQTA010000049.1, from coordinate 7,655 downwards.
TCAAAATCTAAATTATTAAGTTCAGACAATTTACTTAGATTAAAAGATGTTCGGGAAGATAAAGATCTCTATCAAGAAGATATAGCCAAAATTCTTAAAATGAGTCGTAAAGGTTATTCACATTATGAATCTTATTATAGTGAAATACCAGTAAATAAACTTAAAGAATTAGCAATTTTTTATAATGTGAGTGTGGACTATTTACTTTATTTAACCGATGAAAGAATACCTCATAAAAGAAATGAAGCTATAAAATAAAAATATTAAAAAAATCTAAGTTTCATTACTTAGACTCTTTAGTTACTTTGGTTATTTTTCTTAAATAATTATCATTTTTATGTTGTTCGTAATAGTCAGGATTTAACCAAATATTCTTGAAATTTTCCCAAAATGTTCCTTTAAATTTGGAAACATTATTATTTTTATTGCCATTATTAATTAATAATTTTTGCTTTGGATTAAATAATTCCATTAAATAACTACTAAAAGTTAAAAATTCCATTATGATAGCTGGTAATAATAAAACAATATATAAAGTATTAGGATTTATACTACCAATAAAATCTTTAAAATTAATTGGCAAAAAAGGAATATTATTTATATCACTAATTAAAAAAGTAATAACTAAAGAAATGGCTAATACCCAAATTTTACTTTTCCCAATTATATTTGATTTAACATTTAAATTTTTTTGATACTTTATAAATAAAACTAACATAGTTAAGATTTCAAAAATAATGGGAATTATAGCATAAGGAGTTATTAAAAATAAAACAATAAAATTGATAATAGTAAATAACTTATCGGCTAAACCATCAAAAAGAGCGCCGAAAAAAGTGGAAGCATGAAGCTTTCTAGCTAAAATACCATCAATACTATCTGTGAAATAACAAAATAACGATACTATTCCAACGGCTAAACCACCATATCTTCGATAAACAGGAACTAAAATAATTGTTCCAAGAATTCTAATTAAAGTTAATGTATTAATAAATATTAACTTTACTACCATTTTACCACCTCATACTTAAGAACTTAATTTAACTATTAAAACAATTGCTATAATAAATATTAACCATAACCCTAATTTAATAAATGAATAAAATCTACTATTTTCTTTCATTTTAATAAATCTCCCTTACCATTTAAATAGCTTTTTATAGGCATAATATTTTTACCAATTGGTTTAATAATATCTAAATAGATAATACCATCTAAAGCCCCAATTCCTAAACTATTTTTGGTAATATATAGCTTTCCTACTAGGCTTTTAGTTTGTTCATAATGGGCTTTTACTATTTTAACTTCTTCATTATTAATCATAACTTTACACAATGGATAAGGACTAAAAGCGCGAATTTTATTATAAATACTTCTAACACTTTGCTTAAAATTTAAATCTTCCATTTCTCTTTCGATCATTTTAGCATAAGTAGCTTTAGAATTATCTTGTTTAAGACGTTTAGTTTTTTGATTAACAATATTATCCAAATTTTTTAAAAGTAATTCACTTCCTAAAGTACTTAATTTATTATGCATAGTTAAAATGTCATCATCATCTAAAATGGGACATTTAACCATATCAATTATATCACCAGTATCCATTCCTTCATCCATATACATAAGAGTAATACCCGTTTCTTTTTCATCATTCATTATCGCCCATTGAATTGGAGCACTCCCCCGATATTTAGGTAAAAGGGAAGCATGAATATTAATACAACCATATTTAGGATAATTTAAAATTTCTTTAGGTAAAATTTTACCATAAGCACACGTAACAATCAAATCAGGTTGATATTTTAGGATTTCGGCATATTCTTTTTTTAATGAATCTGGTGTTAAAACATCTATATTGTGTTTTAAAGCTAAACTTTTAACCGGTGATGGTGTTAAAACTTTTTTACGCCCTACATAAGCATCTTTTTTAGTTACTACCAAAACAACATTAGTCTTAGCTAGCAAAATTTCTAAAGGCTTTAAAGAAAATTCAGGTGTGCCCATATAAACTACTCTTAAATCTTGCATTGTATAATCACCTAAACTAATTATAAAGCAAAAGCATTAAAAAGTAAAATTTAAAATAACAAATAATTTATTTAACGTTCTAAAATATGACTTTTAGTTTTGAAAAATTCATCATTATCAAGTTCAATATTATTTCTAATTAAAAGATTTTGATACTCTAATAATACTTTCTTGGCAAGATAAATAATATAACTTTCTGGTACTCCAAATAAATTACTAATATCTGAAGTTGATAAAATAATATTGTCTTTGTTAATTCCTAGTTTTAAGGCTACAATTAATTTAGCAAAATAATCTAATTTATCTACTATCAAATTTAATAAAGGATTATGTTGAAGGGTATAAGAAATACCTAATGATTTATTCAATTTAACATTGTTATTTTTGTTAGCAAAAAGCATTGTTAAATACTTATTAAGGTGAACTAAAATAACATTATGGAAGTTATCTTTCTCACGATTTTTCAAATCTACAGCAGCGACTGGACGTTCTAAATCAGAGCCATTTTTTCTAATAATATTAAGCCAATAGCTATCACTTAAAAAACTTAAGGCATAATTAACTTCATCTTTAGAATAATTATTTTTAAAATAATCATAAATAGACTTCGTGTTAGAATTATAGATGGGATTAAATTCCGTTAAATTAATTTCGATACCTAAAATTTGAAATAAATGAGGAATTACTTGGGTAAAATAAATAATACTATCTGAAATATTCCAGTCTATTCCTAATTGAGGATTATCTAAATCATTACCATAACGTTTAGTAATTAAAGATAATTCCCAAGGTTCTAGCTTTTCTAAAGCATTATTAACTTCTTGTTTACTTTTATTAAATAAGGTATAAAAACTAGGCATTAGTCGTAAATAAAAGATATTTTGTTCAATTATTTCTTGAGAATTTAGTTTTTTATATGCACTTAACAAAGATCTTATTTGGGGAATTACTTTATTGTTATAAGTTTGGGTATCTTTTTTAGTCCAATCTTTAGAAGATTGGGGATGTAATAAATTAGGACCAAATTTTTTGAAAATGATTTCTTGATCACTAGGTGTTAATTTTTTAATAACTTCATCGATAGCAGTTTTGGGATATTCACTAAATCTTTCATAAATTAAACTACCAACATTATTAGAAGAAACAACACTATAAGTATTTTTAATTTTTTTAATGGTAGCTTCTACTCTAGGTAAAAATACTTCTTTAAATTCATGTTCTAATTCACTACTCCAATTAATATTAAAAACTTTTCTTCTAAATAATTCCCATTCAGATTCTGTAATAGTTGGAAAAACTAATTTTACATAATTGGAAGGATAAATAGCAAAAATATTTATTAATTGTTTTTTTAAATAATCTCTGGTGATATCATCTTTAGGTGTTGAATCATTTGAAGTATTATTAAATAATTTTTTAGTACTATGATTTTGAAAATTTTTCTTTAAAAGTTCTAAATTGGTTAAAGCTTGAGTTGGATGAGGTAAATAGATTGCTAAGTCTTTAATATCATCACAACTGCGAATTTTGTTAATAGCTTTTGCTTCAATTTTTCTAGTTCTTTCATAAGTTATATTAAATTTTTGACTTATTGCATCTAAACTCAATGGTTCACCATTAAAACCATATCTTAATAAAATAATTTTCTTTTCTCTTTCTGTTAAATCACATTTTGCAAACAATTTAGCTACTTCTTGAGGTAAACATTTTAAAATATAATCTTCTTCTAAACTACAATTTTCATCAGGAATAAAATCACCAATTTCGGTATCTTCTTCATCAACAATAGCATTTAAACTAATAGTACTTTCAGCACTTTGTAAAATAAATTTAACTTCTTGTAAAGACATTTTAGAGGCTATAGCTAAATCATTTAAAGACACTTGAGCCATTTTTTGTTGTTCTAACTCAATTTTTAATTTCATTAATTTTCTTATCTTCTCTACTTGATGAACAGGTATTCTAATATTAGAACTTTTATCAATTATAGCTTTGTTAATATAATTATCAATCCAAGGGGTTGCATAAGTTGAAAAACGATAACCTAAATTAGGATTATATTTAGTAATAGCTTTCATTAATCCTAAATTACCCTCTTGAATTAAATCTATTAATTCTAAACCACGATGATTATAACGTTTAGCAATGCTTATTACTAATCTTAAATGACTTTCAATTATTTTATTGCGAGCTAATTCATCACCTTGTTGGGCTCTAAGCATTAATTCACATTCTTCTTCTTTTGTTAATCTACTATTATAATTATCTAATTCAGAAGCAGTTTTAATATCTTTTAAATAAGCATTAATAATATTAGTATCAAGATAACCTTCATCATAAGTGTTATTATCTAAATTGAGAGTTATTCCATTAAAAAGAGCATAACTATTCATTAATATTTGCAAATTAGGAGAATACAATTTATTTAAGCCTAAATTGTTAATTTTTTCTTGATCATGTTCATAAATTATTTGTAATAAATCATTTAATAAAGTTTTTTGCGTTAATACTGTTAGTAAAATATCAATGGTAGGATTATAATCGATAGCAATAAAAAAATCTAATAATTTATTTATTTCTTCCATAGCTAACTTACTTGTATTTTGATTAGTTAAATACTTATTAATATAATTAGTAATTATGGTTACAGCTATATTAGAATCATTAAACAAATTTTTTAGATAATTACAAATATTTTGGTCAATCCAATTCAAAATTAGATCTTCATCAATTTCAGTTTTTAAAGATACCAATTTAGTACTAAAAAAATTAATACTATCTTTAACCATTTCATTAAATTGAGAATAAGAAATATTAGTAAAAGCATATTGTTCATATAAAGCATTTATTTTATTTCTTAAAATTGGATAAACATAATTAGCTCCTTCTTCTTTTATTTTTCTAACTTTTAATTTCATAAACAAAACTCCTTTTAGAAATTACTATAATAGCATAATTTTAAGAAATTGCAAGTTTTATTAAGCTAATTTTTGCACACTTTTTTGTAAAAATTCATCTCTATTAGTATCGATAGCTAAACGTTTTAATTCATCTTCATATAATTTAAGAAATCTTTTAGTTATTAAATTGATATATTCAGAAGGAATAGCGTAAGCTTCTGCTATTTGGGAAGAACTAAATGAGGTATGCGTACTATTGATACCTAGATGTAAAACAATGATATTTCTTTCTAAGCAATTAATATTATTTAGTAGATTATTTAAAACTTCATTATCAGAACTAATCATTAAATTTTCAACATCATTATTATTTTTTATATTTAAAGGAAAAAAGAAATCTAAATATTTTTGAATTATAGTTTTTACAGTTAAATTTTCTTTTAAATTATAATTAGAATCTAAGACTTTAATTAATTCTAAATCATTTAAATAAGTAAGAGCAAATTCGATTTGATTATTAGTATAATCGGGAAATAATTCATATATTAAATTTAAATTAGGAAACATATAAACATGTTCAGGAAGATTTAAATGATGTTCTAATTTAGGAATTATTTTGATAAAAAAGATAACGCTATCATTTAGGGTCCATTCCCTACTTAAAAGAGGATTTATTAAATTAGGGCCATATCTTTTGATAATTAAATTTTGTTCTCCTTTAGTAAGGTTATTTATAGCTGAAAGAATTTCGTCTTTTGTTTTTGAAGAAAATAATTGATATATACTAGTTATCTGGCGAGCATTCTGGATATTTTTTTGAACTTCTTCATTTTTAATTATTAAAAAGTTTTGTAAAAGATTTTGAATTCTAGGAAATAAAATTTCATATAAAATTTTTTGATCTGCTGTTGAAAAATGAAGGGGTGCAGAAGGATTTTCTAAATTATTACCGTAAGCTCTATAAAAGATATCTTTATATTTTTTATTTTCTAAAGTATGGAAAATAGCTCGATTAACATATTCTTTAGGATAGTTAGGATATAGGCTATAAATTGAGGGTAATATTTTGATTGGCTCTTTTTTATTGGCATTTTCTTTTATTACTTTTTTCTTTTGCGCTATTAAAATAGATTTAAAATTTGGATTTAATTTGGCGATTTTAGCTAAAGCATCAACTTCTAATTTATTAGCTCTTTGTCTAGAAAAATGTAATAGTTGCCCAGTTTTTTCGCTTGTTAATGGTAAGTTATTTAAAATGCCATAACGACAAATTAATACTTGTACTTCTTTTAGTATTAAATTAGCACTTCGAAAAGCAATAGCTATTTCAGATGGTAATTTTGCATAAAGTTCATCTAAAGTTAAATTAATAAAATTTTCTGTCATACTTCTTTTCCTCTTATTAAGAATATCACAATTAAATAAAATAATCTAGTTTAACGGAATAATTATCTATTTTTAATTTTAATTAATTAATTTATATTTTAAAATATAAAAAGAAAAAAGTAACAAGTATTATCTACTCATTACTTTCTAAGTTAAAGTTTAATGTTGGATAGCCGATACTTGAATCTATTATCCAATCTACTAAGGTATAATCTTTTAAATCTTCAGAAATATTTGATAATCCTTGATTATTTAATGCCCCTACATTAGTGTTTAATTTATAAAGTAAACTATTACTATCATTGCCATTAGTATTTTTCATGTTAGCTTCTGTTATAGATTCTACTCCACTTATATTACTTACTTGTAAATTTGCTTCTTTTTTATAATATGTATTTTTTATATCATAAATTGCATTTGCTTTTAGTAAAAATTTATCTGAAGCATTTATATTTCCATTAAAATATACATTATTGATGTAAGTTACATTATTATCTTTACTTTCTAAATATCCAATACCATTTGTATTTATAGCATTATTACTTATATTGCTATTGTTATAACTATTTAACAAAAATATTGAATTTGTATAAGTGTATCCTACCAAACCACTTATTCTAACATTATCATTTTCGCCTGTATATGATATTTCGCCTCTATTATAACTATTTAATATATAATGCGTATCAGTTGTAGCATTTGCTGATAAACCGCCAATTGCACAAATTTTATCTGGTGCTTTGGAAGAATTTAAAGTTAAATTACCTAAATTATATGTTCTATTAATTATAGATCCTATTTCATTAGCTCCAATTATTCCTCCTACTAATTCTCTAGAAGCAGAACCAGTCGTACTCAAGTTAATATTTCCAGTATTATAACTCTCTTCTATCTTTGAAGAATTTAAACTTCTTCCTACTAATCCTCCTATAGATATAAATGTATCGCTATCTGCATTTATTTCTATATCGCTCATATTATATGATTTTTTTAATGTTAAATTTTCATTTTCGCTTTTTTCACCTAACAATCCTCCTACCTCAACCAAACCTGTACCTTTATGAATTACATTTATTCCCACTTCATCATTAGATGTTTTTATTTCATTTGAACTTTCTTCTATTGTAAGAGTACCATATGAACGTCCAATTAATCCACCTATGTAAGATCCAGTAGTTGCTTCATTTTTCTCAATCTTTATTTGACCATAATTATGACTATTGGTTATTGTTAATGCTGATGTAGACCCATTATCTCTTCCCAGTAATCCACCTAAATTACTTCCTAAATTATTTGTTATTGTTCCATAATTGGAACTTTCTTCTATTATTAAACTTGTTT
>CANQTA010000048.1 GCA_947626655.1 uncultured Bacilli bacterium | reverse complement strand
AAACTGAAAAAGAAGATTAAAAGTGTTATTTATTAATCTTCTTTTTCGTGCTTAAATTTTAACTGTGAATAGTAACATTAGATTTAATACCAAATTTGCGAACTGTTAAGGAAATATTGAATTTTACGGACGATATGTTAGTGGGTTATGAAAAAATACCTGAGGTATTAAAAGATAGTTTTGTTAAAAAATTAAGAAGTAAAACAGTTAGTGCGATAAATCCAATGGATAAGTATTTTAGTAAACAAAAATATTATATTATAAAAGAGGATATAGCATTAAATGAATATTGGAAATTACATTTAAAGACAATTAATAAAGATAATTTTGGGGGAAAGATGCAAAATATTCAACAAGAATTTAGCAATTTTATACCAAAAGTTTTAGATAAGCGAATAGATGAAGCTGATTTAAAATTTGTAATGGCATTTATGGCTAAAAATTATCCTAAGTATTATAACTTCTTTTCTAATTTACGATTAAATATTTACCTAATTCCTTATTCTAGTAGGGAAGATAATTCAAGTGTTTTTGTTGATCCCCAAGGTGAATATTGTATGTTATGGACATATTTTGTTGAACAAAGTAGTCAAAATTTAGAAATTAACATTTATAATGTTTTGGCATTTTTATTAGGAGTTTGTTTAGGTTCTTATTTAACTAAAAGCTATGGGGATATTCCAAAAGATTTTGTTAATGAGGTTTTAAATGAAGACATAGTTAAAACTCATAACTTAGTTAGTATTTTTGGTTTTGCTTTTGCCGAGTATTTATTTCATGGTACTAGTTTACAAGATTATGAACCTTTTAAGTTAATATTAGCTAAAGATTATCAAGTATTAAAAAAATATTTTGATAATTTAGAAGTGGATGGTGATTTTTAAATGTTGGATTTTGAAACAAACCATTATCAACTTTATAATCATTTAATTGCTAATTTTTTCAAAGTTGAATTAAAGATATATCCGCAAGATTATTTGATTAAATGGTGTTTTCCAAAATATTTATATCATGAACAAAAAAAGCGTTGTGAAGAGTGTTTTTTAGATTTAGTTAGATGGGTTAGGGATGATTTAGAGCATCCTTTAGATGCATTACATAATTATTGCTTATATAATTTTTTGAAGTTAATGGAAGAAGAAAAAGCATTTTATGATGATGATTTTAAAGACATGTTTGTGTTAAAGAAAACGCTACAAGAAATAAAGAAGGAAGCTATTATTGCCGTTGAAGAAAATGATTTGTATCCTGATAATTTGCCAAGAATAGAGAAACAAAAATATATTGAAATGGAAATGAATTACTTTTTAGATATAACAGATTATTATGATGTCTTATTTCGAGATTTAGATTTTTTAATGTTAGATAATCTGTATAATATGCGAAATAGTGGGTTAACTTTTTTAGAAAAGGATTTGCGAATTGATATTGATGATTTTTTTGAAATTTTACCAAAAGATATTCAAAATAAATATCCAACTGGACATATAACTTTGGTTAAGGAAATAGAGGCTTTTTTAGATTTTTTAGAGAATAAAATAAATTCAGGAAGTCTTTATAAATTATTTTGGGATAAAAATAAAATGGTTAATGAGCAAACAATTTTAGTAATTTTAGATAATATGTTAACGGCTTATTTTGCCAGAAAACCAATTGAACTAGCTTGGGAATTAAAGTTGTTAACGATGCGAATTGAGGTAATTATTAAAAAAAGATTTAGTGATGATAATCCAGTAATTATAAGTTTATTTTTGAAAGATTTTAAAGAACTTGACCGATTTTATTTACGAAATATAGTGGAAAAAGATACAATAGAAAGTATTTATTATTTTGGTTTTTTAGCTTTTAATGATAAAGATTATCAAGCACTTAAGCAAAAGTTTTGGGGAAAATATATTTTTGATTTAAGAAAGAAGATAGTAGCTTCTAAATTAACTTAAGAGAAAATTTATGGTATAATGCTTATTAGGTGAAGTTTTTTGTGAAAACAGTAGTAATATTATTTTGTTTATTTATGATATATTCTTTTTTAGGTTGGTTAATGGAAGTAGTAACTATCTTTTTAGAAAGTAAAAAATTGGTTAATCGGGGATTTTTAATTGGGCCTTATTGTCCTATTTATGGTTATGGTTGCCTACTTATTATTATTTTACTGCATAAATATTTAGAAGATCCTTTGGTATTATTTGTTATGGCTATTTTGATATGTTCATTTTTAGAGTATTTTACTAGTTACTTTATGGAAAAATTATTTAATGCGAGATGGTGGGATTATAGTAATAAAAGATTTAATATTAATGGTAGAATTTGTTTAGAGACAATGATTCCCTTTGGAATTTTAGGAACCATTATTATGTATATGGTTAATCCATTTTTTGTGGGAATTTTAGAAAAAATACCATTTTGGATATTAGAGATTGTTGCTATTATTTTGTTTATAGTTTATGTAAGTGATTCAGTTATATCAATTATAGTTATTAATAATTTTAAAAATGAAATTAAATTGGCGGAAAAGGATAGAACGGAAGAGATAACTAAACGAGTAAGAAAAACTTTGACTAAAAAAGGTTATTTACATAAACGGTTAATTAATGCTTTTCCACATTTTAAAACTTATAAAGAGGTATTAAAAGATATAGAAACAAGAATTAAAAATTTAAAAAAATAAATTTTTGGTAACGAGTTATGATACTTGTTATTTTTTAAAATATTATGAGTATTTTTGGGGGTGGAATTATGAGTTATCAAGAAAGAATAAACAATATTGAAAAAAGAAGAGAAAAAGGTAGAAAAGGGATACCTATTTTCGGAGGATATAGTTGTTTGTATATAGTAAGTGCCTTATATGAACATAATATTTCTTTTCCTAAGAATAGTGATTATCAAAGAATAGATGATAAAAGTGTTTATGATGCAAAGTATAGGGATTTTTTAGATGATGATTTTTATGTAATTATTCGGGCTTTAGATAATAGTAATATAGAAGAAATGATTACTAAAATACCAAGAAATATTCCCATTTTGATAGAAGATGGTACAAAGATTTATGATAATCCTAATGTCTTATATAATTTTAAATATTTTATGGATATTGATTTTTTATATAAATTGATTCAAGAAGATAAACTATATTTTAATTGTAATAAAGAGTATTTTCCGGTGATAGTTATTAGTGATTTTAATAGAGATAGTATACATAAATTAGAATTTGTCGAAAAATATTTAGAAAAGTACAGTAATGTAACTTATAGTTTAAATATTGAAATTAATAGTTTAGAGGCTTTGCAGTTATTAGGAGACTTTTTAAAAGATTATAAAAATATTAAAATAAAATTAAATTTAGCTGATGATTTATTTTTTGAAGAGGAAATAAATAAAAATTCAGCGCGAAGTATTATTAGAAATTATGATGATTATAGTCATTTATTAATTAATTATATTTTAAGAAAAGATATTTATTATAATTATTTAGATATGAATTTTAAGAGTTTAGCCAATGTAGTGGCTTTTGAAAAAATGTTGGATGTACTTTTAGCAAGAATACCTAGGGAAGCTGCAGATTTAGATAAAATAACATTTGTTGTGATGTTTATTGCTAATTATTTTGGTTATGATGAATATAATAATTTGAGAAATTTGTATGAAGTTATGCAAGATAAAATGGGGGTGTGTCGTGATTTTTCAGCATTAATGAAAACTATTTGTGATAGATTAGGAATTAACTGTCGAATTTTAGATGGTGGGCGTGATATAATTGGTCATGCATTTAATATAGTGACAATAGATGGTAATGATTATTTTTTAGATACAACTTGGATTTTAGAAGAATTACGTGATAAATCTATAAATAGTTTAGAGGAAAGTGATGATTATTTAACTGGTAATGAGATATTTAGGAAAAGTCATCAACAATATTTAGGAGCATATAAAGAAGAGTTTAATTGTAAAACTTATAGTCGGGAAGAAATAAAAGAAGCGATAACTAGAGTTAGTTTGTGGAAACATAATTATTATATTAAAAGAAGTGTTTTAAAAGATTTAATGCGAAAATTAAATAAATATGAAAAAATTGAAAGAGAAAAAGATATTATTAAAGCTATGCCGGGAGGGCGATAAAAGATGGATAATTATCGAAAAGCTTGTGTAGAAGTGTTAGAAATAGTTAAATATTTAGATGATGATTTATTAAAAATAGTTGATAAAGAATATATAAAGAAATTAGAAGAAAATAAAGATTTAAATTATAATTTTAAAATAAATAAGAATATTCCTTTATATGATAATGATTTTTTAATTGAAACTTTTGAAATATTGAAAAAATTATTTAATAATTAGTTATAAGTATGTTAAAATATTTTTAGAAAGAAGGTTAAGATGAAAAAAAATATTATTATTGGTTTAATTACGTTCTTGTGGGCATTATTTTTATTTTATTTTTTATTACCACCACTTAATATTACTAGTCCAGCATTTTGGATATATCTATTTTTAGTTTTAGTAGTATTTATTGTTTTAGTTACATTGGGTGATGTAATATTTATTAGAAGAAAGTTTGTAACTACTAAGTTAATTACTTATTTAGTACTCGGGGGAGTTTCAGTTTATTTTTTAATAATATTAATTAATTTTGCTATGTCGCCACTATTTAATGCTAAGGGTTATGGAAGTAGAATTGTGGTAGATGAGTCGCATGAATTTAGTGAAGATATTAAAGAAGTGGATTTTTCTAAGACCCCATTACTGGATAAAGATAGTAGCGAAAAATTGGGTGACCGAAAAATGGGAGAATTTACTTCTTGGGTTAGTCAATTTTATGTTAGTGATTTATATACCCAAATTAATTATCAAAATGAGATAGTAAGAGTAACTCCTTTAGAATATGCTGGTCTTATTAAATATTTTACTAATAGAGATGAAGGAATTAAAGGTTATATTACAGTTAATTCAGTAACTGGTAGTGCTTCTTTGAAAGAGCTTTCAAAAGGTATGCGTTATATGCCTAGTGCTTATTTTTTTGAAAATTTGGACCGGAAATTAAGATTTAAATATCCAATGACGATATTTGATGAGGCGTCTTTTGAAATTGATAATGAAGGGAACCCTTATTGGATAGTACCAACAGTTAAATATACCGGGATAGGTTTAAAGAAAGAAATCAGTGGAGCAGTTATTTTAGATCCAATTACGGGAGAAAGTAAGAAATATGCTGTGCAAGATATTCCAACTTGGGTTGATCATGTTTATAGTGCCGATTTAGTTATTGATCAAGTTGATAATTGGGGCGAATATAAAAATGGTTTTTGGAATTCTATTTTTGGCCAAAAAGATGTAATTAATACTACTGAGGGGTATAATTATTTAGTAATGGATGATGATGTTTATTTATATACTGGTATTACTTCTGTATCGACTGATGAATCTAATTTAGGATTTATATTAGTTAATTTAAGAACTAAAGAAACAAAATATTATAAAGCACCGGGAGCAGAAGAATATAGTGCCATGGCATCAGCAGAAGGTTTGGTCCAAGAAAAAGATTATGAAGCAACATTTCCACTTTTAATAAATTTAAATGGTAAACCTACTTATTTACTTAGTTTAAAAGATGCAGCGGGATTAGTTAAAATGTATGCATTTATTGATGTGGAAGATTATCAAAAAGTAGTAGTTAGTGATGCTTCTTTAGGAATTGAAGCAGCGAAAGAAAAATATTTAGGAGATAATCCAAATGTTGATAATAGTAAAATTGAAAATAAAAAAATTGTGATTAAAAATATTACTAGTGCAGTTATAAATGGTAATACTAGTTATTATATAGTTGATAGTGAGAATAATTATTATGTAGCTGATATTAGTATTAATAAAAATATTTTACCTTTCTTAAATGTAAATGATGTAATTGATATTTCTTATAATGCTGGGGAAGTTAGTAAAATAGTAAGTATTATAAAAGAGTGAGAAATTTAGAAGAACTTGGGTTATTAGAATAATAACGGGGTTCTTTTTTAGTGAAATTATGATAAAATAAAAAATGAAGAAGGGAATTGGAATTATGAAGAGCATTGAAGAATTGAAGAGTGATTTAATAAGTATTGGGAGGTCGCTTTGACGTTTCAAAATTAGAGAAAGATAAAGAAGATTTAGAAATAGAAATTAATAAACCTAATTTTTGGGATGATTTTGATAGGGCTAATAACGTTAATAGAGAATATCATAAAGTTAAAAAAATTGTGGATAATTATAATAGTTTGTTAGATAGTTTAGAAACTTTAGAATTGTTAAAAAATGAATTAAGTTTAGAAGAATTAAATAAAGAGTTAGAAAATTTAAATAAAGTTATTGGCGAGTTAGAAACTGAAGTTCATTTAGGTGGCGAGTATGATAATTTAAATTGCTATTTAGAGATTCATCCGGGGGCTGGAGGGACAGAGTCTTGTGATTGGGCAGCGATGATTTTAGAAATGTATCAAAAATTTTGTGATAAAAATAAGTATCAATATGAAATTGTTTATGAAAATCCGGGAGAAGAGGCAGGGATAAAATCATCTTTAATGCTAATTAAATTTGATAATGCTTATGGGTATTTAAAAAGAGAAAGTGGAGTTCATCGTTTAGTGAGAATTTCGCCTTTTGATGCGGGTAAGAGAAGACATACATCTTTTGCTTCAGTCACAGTAACGCCTGAATTTAATGAAACACCGAATATTGAAATTAAAGAAAGTGATTTAAAAATAGATGTATACCATTCGAGTGGAGCGGGAGGACAATCAGTAAATACTTCTAATTCAGCAGTACGCATAACTCATTTACCTAGTAAGATTGTAGTGACTTGTCAGGTAGAAAGAAGTCAATTAAAAAATAAAGAGATGGCAATGCGAATTTTAAAAAATAAATTATATGAACAATATTTGCAAGAAGAAAATGCCAAAATGAATTCTTTAAAAGATACATCTTTAAATATTGATTTTGGTAGTCAAATTAGAAGTTATATTTTAGAACCTTATAAGTTAGTTAAAGATAATCGAAGTGGATTTGAAAGTAATGATCCAGAGAAATTATTAGATGGTAATATAAGAGAAATGTTAGAATTTAATTTAAAAAATATAAAATAATGTTGCTAACTTAGGAATTTTTAGGTTGTAATTAAAATTAATGTATGTTAGAATAGCCTTTTATAGAAAAGGAGTAAGTATGGATAGTTTAGATAGTAAAGAAAGATTGGTAAATTTATATCCTATGTTGAAAGAGTATAAAAGGCAATACAAGGAAGAAAAAAAATTGGAAGAAGAGGCTTTAGCAGAGATAAAATATGCAAAGTCAAGAAAGTCATATGTTAATTTTTTGAAGAATTTGCATGGATGTTTAGTTAAACATTTAAGTAATTCTCAAAAATATGCAAAGAAAAGTATTCATTTTAATTATATAATGGAATTAGAGAATTATGATGAAGATACTTTAGAAATGATTATAAATTTTGTTTTTGGACTAGGTAATGTGGAAATTTTAGATAATAAGGCTTTAGTGAAATTTGATTGTACTTTGGATTCAGTGATTAATGCATTATATTGTGATTTAGAATATATGACATATTATGATAAGAGTTCAAAAGAAGTTAAAGAAGAATATCTTAAAAATTGTATGGCTATGCAAAAAGAATATGAAAGTAAGATAGATTTACCAATGTTGAAAATTTTATTTCCAAATATGAAGGTTGGCAATGTTCCATATAATTGGTATTATAGAACGATGGAAATGTTAAAAGAGAATAATTATTTTAAAGGTGAAGTTAATTTTGAAAAAGCGGTGATAAGCCATTTGAAAGAATTAGGTTTTGCTTCTGAAGCTATTGTAAATATTACTGGTTATAGTTTGGAACTTGTTAAATCTAATTGTAATAAAAGATAAAAATTAATGTTGATAACTTAAGGGTTTTCAACATTTTTTTATAAAATCAAGTTATTTTGTGTTGTTATTGTGAAATAGCTTGCCAAATATGGTTTTATTGGTTACAATAATCTTGTGATTTTATGAATGAAGTTTTCAAGTTTTTAAATAAATTATTTAAAAGTGGTGATAGGATTGTCGTAGGAGTTTCGGGAGGACCGGATTCGATGGTACTTTTGTATGTTTTAAATTCGTTGAAAGATAAATTTAATTTAACAATAATTTGTGCACATGTTAATCATAATACTAGAGTAGAATGTGAAGAAGAAAAAAAATTTGTGGAAAATTATGCAGTTTTCAACAACGATATTTTTGAATATATGAAGATAGAAAATTATAAAAATAATAAATTTTCAGAAGATGAAGCGAGAAGGAAAAGATATGCCTTTTTTGATAGTTTAGTTAAAAAGTATCAAGCTCAGTATTTAATGACTGCTCATCATGGTAATGATTTAGAAGAAACAATTTTAATGCGAATTGTAAGGGGAAGTAATTTAAAAGGGTACATGGGTATTAATTTAATTAGTGTTAAAGATAATTATAATGTAGTAAGACCATTATTATTTGCTAATAAAAAAGATATTTTAGATTATGTGAAAGATAAAAATATTGAATATGTGGTTGATAAAAGTAATGATTCTTTAAAATATACAAGAAATAGATATCGAAAACAATTGTTACCATTTTTAGAAAAAGAAGATGAAGTTGTTCATTTGAAGTTTTTAAAATTTAGTCAAGAATTAGAAAAATATGTTGATTATATAAGTGAGATTGTTAATAAAAAAATAAATGATATATATATAAATGGGAGAATTAATGTTGATAAATTGTTAGAAGAAGATGAATTTATCAGAGAGAGGATAGTAGAAAAAGTTATTGAAATTATACAAAAAGACAATATTTTAAATATTAATGATAGCCAGTTTAGGAATATAATGGCATTAACTCTAGTAAGTGGCAGTAAAAAAATTAATTTAAGTGATGGGTTTGTGGCTCGGAAGAGTTATAATTATTTGTATATTGAGAAAGATAAAAATATTGAAAGTTATGAATATATATTAGATGAAGATAAAGAAATAAATAATTTTAAAATAGCAATAATAAATAATAGTAATGAAAAAAGTAATTATGTAATAAGACTTAATAGTCAAGAATTAAAGTTGCCACTTAAAGTAAGACCTTATAAAAATGGTGATAAGATGAAAATAAAGGGGTTAAATGGTACTAAAAAAGTTAAGGATATTTATATAGATAATAAAATAGATTTAGTAAAAAGAAAAGAAAGACCAGTGGTTGTTGATAGTCAAAATACAGTAATTTGGCTTCCAGGGTTAAAAAAATCAATATTTGATAAGGAAATTTCGGAAAAGTGTGATATAATACTTAAGTGTACGGAGGAATTAGAATGAATAAACAAAATAATAGAATTAAAAATAGTTTTCCTTATGTAGTTTTATTAGGGGTAATTATTGTTATTTTATTAATACTTGAGTTTCAAGGAAATACAGTAAATGATTTAACGACTGGTGAGTTACTTAAGAATTTGAAAGAAGATAAAGTAACAGAAATAGTTATTACTCCTAATAACAATGAATCAGTTTACTATATTGAAGGTAAATTAGATGGTTATAAAGAAGGAGAAAGTTTTAAAGCTAAAGTTATAGCAGAACAAATAACAGATATAACTAAATTGGTAGATGAAAATGAAGTAGCTGAATATGATACTGAAAGTGATCCAGGTAGTAGTCCTATTTTATATATCATCGTTAATATCTTACCGATTGTAATGATAATAGTTTTTGGTTATTTCTTAGTTAAGAGATTAGCTATGACTAATAAAAATTCAGTGGATTTTGGAAGAAGTAGAGCGCGTCTTTCCAGTGATAGTGATAAGAAAAGCTTTAAAGATGTAGCAGGACTTACAGAAGAAAAACAAGAAGTTGAAGAATTAATTGATTTCTTAAAAAATCCAAAGAAATTTCAAAAATTAGGAGCTAGAATCCCTAAAGGTGTCTTGTTAGTTGGGCCACCAGGAACAGGTAAAACCTTACTTGCTAAAGCAGTAGCTGGGGAAGCTAATGTACCATTCTTCTATATAAGTGGTTCTGACTTTGTAGAATTGTTTGTTGGTGTTGGTGCTTCGCGAGTTCGTGATATGTTTAAGGAAGCTAAAAGAAGTGCTCCTTGTCTAATATTTATTGATGAAATAGATGCAGTAGGTAGACAAAGAGGTACAGGTTTAGGTGGCGGTCATGATGAAAGAGAACAAACATTAAACCAATTACTTACAGAAATGGATGGTTTTGGTGAAAATGAAGGTATCATTATTATAGCAGCAACTAATAGACCTGATGTTTTGGATCCAGCCTTACTTCGTCCGGGAAGATTTGATAGACAAGTTACAATTAGTTTACCAGATTCAAAAGGACGTGAAGCAATATTAAAAGTTCATGCTAAAAATAAAATTTTAGATAGTTCGGTTAATTTAGCAAATTTAAGTTTAAGAACACCTGGGTTTAGTGGTGCTGACTTGGAAAATTTACTTAATGAAGCAGCATTACTTGCTGTAAGACGTAATAAACCAGCGATTGGGATGGATGAAATTGATGAAGCAACTGATAGAGTATTAATGGGACCAGCTAAGACTAGTCGAAAGATTACCGATAAAGAAAAGAAATTAGTTTCCCTTCATGAAGCAGGTCATGCTGTTATTGGTATTAAATTAGAAGATGCTAATGAAGTTCATAAAATTACAATTATTCCAAGAGGTATGGCTGGTGGTTATACAATGATGCTTCCTAAAGAAGAAAAAATGGTTGTAGCAACTAAAAGTGAATTACTTGCGCAAATTACTGGTTTACTGGGTGGAAGAGTATCAGAAGAGATTTTCTTAAATGAAGTATCAACTGGAGCATCCGATGACTTTAAGAAAGCTACTAATATTGCAAGAAGTATGGTTACTGAATACGGGATGAGTGATTTAGGACCTATGCAATATGAAGAACAAGAAGGTAGTGTTTTCTTGGGTAGAGATTATGGTAAAACGAAAAACTTTAGTGATCAAGTGGCACTAGAAATAGATAGAGAAACAAGAAAAATTATTGAAGAATGTTATGAAAAAGCTAAAGAGATTATTGAAAATAATAAAGCTTTAATTACTTTGCTTAGTGATGCTTTAATGAAATATGAAACTCTTACGAAAGAACAAATTGAATATATTGTAGAACATGGCGATATTGATTTTAAAGTTGACGAAGATAATGATAAGAAAGAAAAAGTTGAATCTTTGGAAAGTTTAAAAGAAAAAGCTAAAGAGTTGAAGATAAAAAATATTGATAAAATGACTAAAGCAGAATTAGAAGAAGCTATTAAAGGAAAGGAAGAAGAATAATGTTAGAAACTATTTTATTAATTATTTCAGTATTATTAATAGCAATAGTACTTTTACAAAGTAATAAAGCAACTGATTCAGATGGAATTATTACTGGTGGAAATAATGAATTATTTCAAAATATGAAAGAAAGAGGAATTGAATTATTTATAAGTAGACTTACTTTTGTATTAGGTTTTCTATTCTTTCTAATTTCTTATATTATATTCTTAATGAGTTAGTTAGAATTAAGGTAATA
This sequence comes from uncultured Bacilli bacterium, assembly GCA_947626655.1. GTDB lineage: Bacteria > Bacillota_I > Bacilli_A > RF39 > UBA660 > SIG200. The sequence continues at coordinate 100 of CANQTA010000048.1, read as the reverse complement.
GTGAAGAGCTATTACTTTTTTTATATAATAGGAAAGTCATACAACAAAAATATTGCTAAAAATAAGCGAACAAACGTCGAAGAAGAAAGAACAAGCAAGC
>CANQTA010000047.1 GCA_947626655.1 uncultured Bacilli bacterium | reverse complement strand
GCTTGCTTGTTCTTTCTTCTTCGACGTTTGTTCGCTTATTTTTAGCAATATTTTTGTTGTATGACTTTCCTATTATACAAAAAAAGAATAAACTAATTAATAGTTTATTCCTAAATTCGCATTATATTTTGCAATTTTTTTACAATCTTCTTTTCAATTCTTGAAATATATGACTGTGATATTCCCAACATTTCCGCTACTTCTTTTTGAGTATATTCTTTAGTATTATTTAAACCATATCTTAAAGTCATTATTTCTTTCTCTCGTTCATCTAAAACTTCTATCTCTTTCTGTAAAGTTTCTTTATCTAAAGTATTCTCAAATTCTTTAGGAACAACATCATCTTCTGTCCCTAAAATATCTTCTAAACGCAATTCATTACCTTCCGCATCAAAGTTAAGAGTTTCTTCTAAACTAATTTCAATTTTCTTTTTCTTATTCTTTCTTAAAAACATCAATATTTCATTAGCAATACATCTAGAAGCATAAGTAGCAAGTTTTATATTCTTATCTATTTTATAAGTATTAATACCTTTTATTAAACCAATTGAACCAATAGATACTAAATCTTCAATATCAAAACCAGTGTTTTCATATTTTTTAGCTAAAAATACTACTAAACGTAAGTTATGTTCAATTAAAATATTTCGAGCATCAATATCACCCTGCTGAGCTTTAATTAAATATTCAAGTTCTTTTTCTTTTGATAATGGGGGTGGTAACTTATCAGTAGCTCCAACAAAAAAACAATTAGGATACTTCTTTTTTAAAAACAACAATAATTTTTTAAACATTTCATTCCTCCAAAAGTGCATAATTAAGTAAACACTCTACTTCATCAAAACCATGAAAATCTGATGAAAGTCCTAATAAATAATTAGAATATTCTTGATTATCAATCATTATATTCTTAATTTTAATACATGGTAATAAACTAGTTTTATTAACCGTATGAATAGGAACATACATTGGACTTCTTATATTATATATGCCCTTTAACTTCTTTTTATTAATTAAAATAATAAATTTACCAGTAACGGGATCTTTTAAAGTATTACCCGTATCAATAAAACCATTTAATTCTAAAGTTTGATTATTAGTAAGAGTTATAATCACTTTTCGATAATAATTAATAATTTGTTTTAAACTTTTTTGTTCTTTTATATATAAATACAAAATTAAAGGAGCTATTACTAGACTAATCAAATAAGATAAATTAGCAAATTCAATTTTTAGAAAATAAAGAAAACCAGCTAAAATAACACTAACCATATATAAATAAAGAATATTATTTAAAGTATATTTAAAATTCTTATAACTAAAAGTAATAATAACCATTAATATACCTAATAAGATTTTTAAGATTAACAAAATAAATTTATCTAAAGGTAAAAGCACCGTATAAGTAGTAATAGCTCCATACAAAGAGCCTCCCAAAATTCTTTTAAAAGCTACTTTTCTTTTTAAAGTTACACTTACCGTAAGTAACAAAAGCAAATCATATATAAAGTTCAAAATAAATAATAAATCTAAGTAGATTACCATTTTTATCACCTAGCTCTATTATATAAAAAAAATACGGCAAAACTTGTCGTATTCTCTTACTTTACATTAATTTTTAAAATAAATCATTATTTCTTAAAAAAGGTGGAATTTCTAAATCTTCATCCGTTGGAACACTTCTTCTTTTTGGTGGTTCTTTTGGATCAGTACTATACAAATCTTCTGGATCACCTTCATCAAAACCAGTCGCAATTACTGTTACAATAACTTCATCAGTTAAGTTATCATTTTTGATAGCTCCAAAGATAATATTAATATCACTCTTCGCTGCTTCTCTAACTGTTTCAACAGCATCTTCGATTTCAAACAAAGTAAGATTTTTACCACCCGTAACATTAACAATCGCATTAGTAGCTCCATCAATTGTAGCCTCTAGTAAACTATTAGCAACTGCTTGGCGAGCTGCTTCAATCGCTCTATTTTCACCTGCATTGCAACCAATACCAATAATTGCAGTTCCACTTTTTTCCATAACTGCCTTTACATCAGCAAAATCCAGATTGATAACTCCGGTAACTGCAATTAAATCGGAAATAGATTGAACACCCCGATGTAAGACATTATCAACCTCTTTGAAAGCATCATCAAAACTTGTCGTTTTATCAATAATATCCCGTAATTTATCATTAGGTATCACAATTAAAGTATCAACATGTTTTTTTAATTCTTCAATACCTAAAAGAGCATTTTCACTTCTTCTTTTACCTTCAAAGCGAAAAGGTTTCGTAACAATACCAACTGTTAAAGCTCCTAACTCTTGGGCAATTTCCGCAATAATTGGCGCTGCTCCTGTACCAGTTCCACCACCCATGCCACAAGCTACGAAAATCATATCAGCTCCTTTAAGAGCATCTTCAATTTCTCCTTTACTTTCTAAAGCTGCCGCTCTTCCTATTTCAGGATTTGCCCCAGCTCCACGACCACCTGTTATAGATTTACCTATTTGAATTTTATTCGGACTCTTAGATACATTAAGAACTTGTAAATCGGTATTTACAACATAAAATTCAACACTCTTAACGCCTTCTTCAATCATTCGGTTAACAGCATTACAACCACCGCCACCTACTCCAATAACTTTTATTTTTGCTACTTGATCCATTTGTAATTCATTCATTATGACTCATCTCCTTTAATTATCAAAAAAGTATCCAAATAATTTACCTAAAAGCGAATTATCAGGAACTTCTCTATTCAAATAATTCCCACTTAATTCCTCTTCTTCTTCACTATTTAATATTGAAAACTCTGCATCACGAAGTTTTAAACGACTATTATAATACTTAATCATACCAATCGCCGTCCCATATTTATTGCTTCGTGCCCCAATTTCTAAAGTGTTACCAATAATACCAGTATTTCCGAGCAACTCTTCTACTAAGATATCAAAATCAATTGTTTCAGTAACTCCTCCTGTAAGTATTATATAACTAATTTCTTTTTTTGTTAAGAGATTTATTTGCTTTTTAGCTAAATTAATTATTTCAATTAATCTCCCCATCACTATTTCGGAAGCATCATACTGATTTATTTTCACATTTTCTCCATATTTATCTACGAACGTTAATGATTCATTAGGTTGTGCTAATCTCGTATGGGCTAAAGCCAATTTTTCTTTCACCACTTTAGCATTTTCTAAAGATATTTTATAAACATAAGATAAATCACTTGTAATAGCATTACCCCCTATATCAATAACTTCTAAATTAGTTAAAATTCCATGATTAAATATAGAAACAGTAGTAGTCTCTTCCCCAATATTAACAACTGATACTATTTCATGGTTAATATCTTTATTTTTATGTTCATAATAATCCCCTAAAGGCGAAATAACTACATCTACTAAAGTAACTCCTAAAGTATTTAAAATTTCATTAATACCAGTAATATTCTTTTTCGGAACTGTAACCACAATTGCTTTCATAATAAATGATTCTGCTATCATATTAAGAGGATTATTAACAACTTCCTCATTAACTTTAAAACTAGTAGGTAAGACAGTTACTAATTCTCTATTAGGAGCTATTTTATTATAAACACATTTTTGCATTGCTTTAACAATATCTTCATTTTTAATAACTTTATCACTATTACTAACTGAAACAGTTCCATTACTTAAAAAACAATCTGTATACATTGCCGGAATACTAACAATAACTTTTTTAATCGGTATTCCTAAAATACTTTCACATTTTTTAAACGTTTCTTGAAAAGCTTCTAAAGCACTCGCCCCATTAATTATATAACCCTTTTTAATACCTTCTGATGGTGTTTCGACACATGCTAAAACATTTAGTTTATCTCTAACTATTTCACCGACAATCAGTTTAATAGATGCTGAACCAACATCTAAACTCGCGATAATCCTCCGCATAGTCTTCACTCCTACTTTTCCTAACTTTAATTATACTCAAAAAAGGAATCATTGACAAGTTATTTCCATTAACTTAATAATGATTCCTTTATTTTTAGCTTAAAAAAAGAATTACTATTTTAAATTCTCTAGTAATTCTTCTTTTTTCATTGTACTATAGCCTTTAACCCCAGCTTCTTTAGCTAAAGCCTTTAATTCTGCCAAAGTTTTAGTACTTAAATCTTCCTTTTTATTTGCTTTTGGAGCCTCTTTTACTTCTTTAGTTTCTTTAACTTCTCCTTTTTTAACTTTACCATTTAAAGCATCATTAGCTAAATTAACTAATTCTGTAAAACTTTTTGGATCATTAATTGCTATTTCTGATAACATCTTCCGGTTAATATTAACCCCAGCTTTATTTAATCCATCAATAAACTTAGAATAACTAATGTCATTCATCCGACAAGCTGCATTAATTCTTGTAATCCATAATTTCCGGAAATTTCTCTTATTTTGTTTTCTATCTCGATAAGCATAAGCTCCACTATGGAATAATTGTTCTTGAGCAGTTTTATATAATCTATGTTTACTACCAAAATATCCTTTTGCTTGTTTTAATACTTTACGTCTTCTATTTTTAGAAACGTTTCCACCTTTAACTCTTGCCATTATTTATCCCCCTATCTGATAACAGATTTTAATCTGCTAGCTTCTCCTTTTCCTAGAGTTCCTTTATTTCTTCTTTGACGTACCGCTTTAGCTGAATCTTTACTTGTTTTATGATTACCATTACCCTTTTTATAAGTCAGTGTTCCATTCTTTTTAACTTTAAAAACTTTACTACTGGCTTTATGTGTTTTTTGTTTTCCCATAACTATTCTCCTTCTACTTCTTTTATTTTTTAGGCGCTAATAACAAAGACATTTGTCTTCCTTCTAACTTTGGTTCAACCTCAATTTGGCTATACTCGCTTAGAGAATTAGCAAAATTCATTAAAACATCTTTACCTAAATCGGTATGAGCCATTTCCCGACCTTTAAATCTAATAAACGCTTTAATTTTATGACCTTTTTTTAAATATTCTTCAGCATTACGTTTCCGCGTTTCAAAGTCATGAACATCAATTCTTACCGAAAGCCGATATTCTTTTACTTCTTTATTACTCTCTCTTTGTTTCTTTTGAGCTTCCTTTTGTTTTTTTTGCTTTTCATAACGATATTTATTATAATCCATTATTTTAGCTACAGCTGGTATACTATTCTCACTCATTAAAACTAAATCAAGTCCGGCATAAGACGCTAATGTTTTGGCATCTTCTAACCGTTTAACTCCCATTTTTTCGCCATTTGGACCAATTACCATAAGTTCTGCTACTTTTATTTGATCATTTATTTGTAGCTCATCTGTTTTTGCTATACGAAGCACCTCCACCAATTAAAAAGTGAGTACTTTTATACCCACTTTAAAAACCTAATTAATAATATTATAAATTATTTTCGGCCTTTAACCTATCGCTTTCTCGCAATCAGGTGGATATAAAAATCGCTTTCCTTTTTAAAACAATAATAGTTTAACACTTTTATTATATGTTTGTCAAATATTTTTATTAACTTTTCTATTTTAATAATAAACTACAACAATCCCATCATCTCTTGTTGAATGTTCCGGATCATAAATATTATAAGATACTCCATACCAAGTTGTTCCACAATCATCAACTATCTTATCGCAATTAATAGTGAAAACCCGGCTATCCACATTATCAGTTATATCAAAGAAAGCTGTACTTTCTCCTTCTTTATGACAAGCCTCTTCTGTTTCATAAACATATTTATATTTTTGGGCAAATTTTTTAGCTGTACAAGTTTTTTGAGGTTGCGTATTTTCTCCCTTTTTACTATCTTCTTCATTATTATTAGTTTCTGTATCTAAATCTTTTTCTTCATTTTCTTCTTTAATATTTGTAGTATCATTAACTTTATTTTCATCCTTTAACTCATTTTTAGTACCACATCCACATAAACACATAACTCCTAAAAATATTATTAATAATTTTTTCATTACCATTCCTTCTTCCTTAAAGATTATATTCTATTTTGTTAAAATTAACAATCAGTTACCCAACTTTTCTTCTTACTTTTTCAAAAGTATGATGATTAGTTCTCCCATAATAAGGTATCAATTCATCTAAATATTCATAAGGATTTATATTCTCTCTATTTACATATATATAAGAAAAAATATCTACTAATTCTTTAGAAACTCCTAAATTTGCTAAATAATCTAAATAGTAAAAATATTCTTCCACTGTTAAATTACAAATCCGCGCTCCAAAAAAATAATTAAAAATCATAACAATATAACAATAGATTTCTGTATTAGAATCAACTTTATAGAATCCTCCTGCTGTCCCATCTTCATAACTTAAAGGCACATATTTAGAAACGTTCGAAAGTTCACTAAAAGGGGTCAGATAACGGGAAACAAAAGTTAAATTATGACCAATTTTAGCACTATCTAAATCCACAGCATTGATTTTACCAGTTTCCATATTTAAAATAAAATTACTTTCATGCACATCATTTAAATAAAAATCAGTTATTTTTGAATAATTACGTAATTGTTGCATTTTGGCTAATATTGCTCCAACTTCTTTTAAATAAGCCACTTTTTCCGCTACAGTATAAGTAGGTGAATCTAAAATAGTTTGTAGATTAATATTGGGAACAAAAGGCTCTGTAAAACCAATGATTTCATGACCAACCGTAACTAAAGCCTCCGGCAAAATTAATTCTTCCATATTGATTAAATTTCGATTATTAATAAGTTCACTTACCGTATAAAGCTTATTACTAAATATTTCATCATTAGTATGATACAAACTTTTTAAAACATAATTTTGGCGTGCCCACCCTCTTTTACCTGGTAATAAATACATTTTAGCTTCCGTATTAAAAATGCTTTGTGGTAATTTTAATGGCTCTAATTCTTTAAATCTTTTCTTCGAAATTTCTACTACTTGCATACAAACTCCCCTTTTTTTAGGTATATAATACTAAATTTTAGGCATTTTAGCAAGAAAAAACTAGAGAAATTTAACAAAATCTCTCTAATCTTTATTTAATATTCTTTTACTTAACATTTCTTTAAATTCATCTAAAGTAACTGTTTTAGTATCTTCACTACCATATTCTCGGTAACTAACCGTTTTATTATCCACTTCTTTTTGGCCAATAATTACCGTAATTGGATTTTTATTTATAACACTTTCCCGCATTTTATAACTCAATTTTTCATTTCTACTATCTAAATTAGTTCGATAATCACTAAGTTCTTGTTGTAAATTTTCACAATATTCTAAATGATATTCATTATTAACAGGAATAATATTTACTTGAATTGGCGAAAGCCATAATGGTAAAGAACCTTTAGTTTCTTCTAAAATAAAAGCTGTAAATCTATCAAAAGTACCAAATATAGCTCGGTGTAAAACAACTGGCGTTTGTTTGTTGCCTTCATTATCAATATAACTTAATTCAAATCTTCTTGGTAAAAGGAAATCTAATTGGCAAGTTGATAAAGTTATTTCTGGTCCAACTGCCGGTTTTACTTCAACATCAAGTTTAGGACCATAAAAAGCCGCTTCCCCAATTGCCTCAAAATAAGAAACCCCTAAATCATTTAAAACTTCTCTTAATTTAGCTTCAGCTTCGTTCCACATCTTATCATCATCAAAATATTTTTCTTTATCTAAAGGATCTCTTAATGACAATCTAAATTTATAATCTTTTATCCCAAAATCTTTATAAACATCTAAAATAAGTTCTACAACTTTTTTAAATTCTTCACCAATTTGGTCAGGTCGCACAAAAAGATGAGCATCATTTTGACACATTGAACGTACACGTTCTAATCCTTTAACCGCCCCACTTGCTTCATATCGAAAATCAGTTGCAAACTCCCCAATTCTAATTGGTAAATCACGATAAGAATGCAATTCATTAGCATAAATCAACATATGATGAGGACAATTCATTGGTCTTAAAACAAATTCTTCATCATCAACTTGCATCATTGGAAACATATTTTCTTGATAATGATCCCAATGTCCCGAAGTTTTATATAAATCTACCGTACCCACACATGGTGTATAAACATGTTTATAACCCAATTTTTGTTCTTTTTTATAAATATAATTTTCTAATTCTTTTCTAATTATTGCCCCATTAGGAAGCCATAAAGGCATTCCTTTTCCTACTAAATCATGACTCATAAAAATTTTTAAATCTTTGCCAATTTTACGATGATCTCGTTCTTGAGCTTCTGCTAATTCTTGAAGATGTTTGTTTAAATCTTCTTCATTTTCAAAACAAATGCCATAAATTCTTTGCAACATCTTATTTTTAGCATCACCCTTCCAATAAGCTCCACTAAATTTAAGTAGTTTAAAATGTTTAAGTTCCTTGACAGATTCCACATGTGGCCCCCGACAAAGATCTGTAAAATCACCTTGGGTATAACAAGAAATAACAGTATCTTCTTCATTCATCCTACTAATTAAATCAATTTTATAAGGATCATCATGAAACATCTCTAAAGCTTCTTGTTTACTTATTTCATGTCTAACAATTCTCTTCCCATCTTTAGCTAACTTTTTCATTTCCTTTTCAATTTTCGGAATATCTTCTTCGGTTAAAACTTTATCTCCTAAATCAATATCATAGTAAAAACCTTCTTCAATAACTGGTCCTACCCAAAATTTTGCTTCTGGAAATAAATGCTTTACAGCTTGAGCCATTAAATGCGCACAACTATGATTTAACATACTTAAACGTTCATTTTCTTTAATATTTATCATTTTTCTTCCTCCTCTTTTAGATAAAGTGCTACCTCAATATCTTTATTTATTAATCTTTTAAAATCAGTACCAAAGCTAATATCTCCCACAATACTTCCATAATGAATTGGAATAACTTTCTTCGGTTTTAAATAATTTATATAATCAGCCGCCTCCAAAACATCCATGGTATAATAACCCCCAATTGGCACAAAACAAATATCAGTTTGAACTTTCTTACTTTCCTCTGTTACTGAAGTATCCCCCATAATATAATACTTAGTATCATCTATTAAAACATTGTAACCAACATAACCTTTTTCTTTAGGATGAAAATTACTCCCTATATTATAAGCAGGAATAGCTTCAAAAGTTAAATCATTTATGCGATATTCATTATTTGGTATTACTTCGACCACATTAGTAGTTAGTTTTCTTACCCTTGTTATTAAAATTGTTGGAACAATCATAACAGTATCAGATTTCATCACCTTTTTAAGAGACTCTTCATCATAATGGTCATAATGATCATGGGTTATAAAAATATAATCAGCATCATGATAATCTTCCTTTATTTTATAAGGATCAAAATAAATAATACTTTTCCCTGTTAATTTAATTGCCGATTGAGTAAAAACTTCTATTTGCAATCTAATACCTCCCTTTCAATAAAAAAAGAATAATACCAAGGAGTATATTTAATACACGGTACCATCCTTTATTTTACTTAATTAATCGATAACGGCTTCCACCGGAGTTTATTAAACCCATCTAAAGAATAGTAATTATTAAACTGTTTATTAATTCTCACCAACCATTAATTCTCTCTAAAACTATTATTTAATAATCATGTTTCTTATCACTGATTTCATTAGTATTTTAGCATAGATTATGTAGTTTGACAACAGAAATTGAATCAAAAATATTTTACAACAATTATACTTTATCGATTTCTATTATTAATATGTTATTTTTTATTTGGCACTAAATCAATACCACCTTTACTAAAAGGATTACATTTTAAAATTCTTTTAATACTTAAAACACTTCCTTTAAAAGCTCCGTATTTGTTTATAGCCTCTTTAGCATAATTAGAACATGTAGGATAATATTTACATTTACTATGCGCGCTTATCGGCATACTTTGATATATATCGATTAACTTTAATAATAACTTTTTCATATTCTTAGTATAATAATTTTTCTTACAATTGACAAGATAATTATTTATTAAATAAAGGAAGATAATATTTCATATCTCCCTAGGATTAAGTTAATTAGGTTTTTATGTCTTTTCCTTGACAATTTAACTATTTAAAAAACTCTTTAAGGTTGGATAACCTGTACTTGGATCTATTACCCATTCATCTAATGTATATCCTGCTAATGAACTATCTATTGATGTTAAAGTAATACTTTTTATATTATTATTTAATTTATATAACAATCCACTTGTTGTTGCTGGATTGGTTTGTTTCATATCGGCATCCGTCATTGATGTTGTTCCACTTACATTACTACCTGTTGGTCCTGATTTATAGTAAGCATTTGTTACACTTGCTGTTGATGAACTAGCTTTATATAAAATAGAATAATTAGCATAATTACCACCAGATACTAATCCAGTATTATAGACATTATTTATTGTTGCATTACCATTAGAAGTACTGTTAAAACTCGTCAGAACTAATCCAATAGCATAAGACTTATGTTTTGCTGAATCACTAACCGTTATGTTACCATTATTAAACGAATTTAAAACTATATTTTTAGAAGATAAAGTCATCATTAAACCAAATGCTCCCCAAGCACCTGTAGTACCTGAATTACTTGTAACTGATATATTTCCATAATTTCCACTATTTAACATTATAGAACTACCATCACCATTAACAAATCCTATAATACCACTAGCCCTTGGATATAAATTTGCATTAGTATTTTTAACAGTTATATCGCCTTTATTATAACTTTTATTTATATTACTGACTGCACCATTACTATTTCCTAATGCTCCTACTAAACCGCCAATACTATTGCCACTAACTTCTGTTAATGATCCAATATTACTGCAATTATCCATCTTTAAAGTATCTACAAACCCAGCTATTCCTCCTACCCATCCAGATGCATTTCCTATATTTCCTTCATTACTACTGTTATTTATCTCTAATTTACTTTTTCGAGGTACTGAACCTACTATTCCTCCAAAATAACCATCTGTTGTTGGGGTACTACTTACTATTTCTCCATAATTATGACTATTACTTATGATACCAGATGCTGGTCCTGTTTGTGATTGACCTCCTGATCCTACTAATCCCCCAACATGTTTTAATCCTGTTATTGTTCCTCTATTATTACTATTTTTTATTGTATATGTTGTTCCAATCAAATATCCTAATATTCCTCCGGTGTCCATACTAGAGGTTGTTATATTACCTGTATTATTACATGTATCTACTTCTATTTTACCTCCGCCATCTGTTTTACCCATTATTCCTGCTGCTACTTCTCCTCCACTGATTGTTCCACTATTGTCACTATTGGTAAATTTTGCTGAATTTTCACTATATCCTAATATCCCGGCTGCAAATTGAGACGTTCCTCCTATGGTTACATTTACTTGATTATGGATTTTATCTATTATTAAATTACTTGCACTACTTGAGGCTATTAATCCTCCGGCATTTCCGGTTGTTGTACCTTTTTTATTGACATTTCCAGTTATCGTTAAATTCTTTATGGTATTTGTTGAACCAGATTTCCCTACTAATCCAAATAATCCGGCTTGCTTATCTGTGACATTGACATATAAATTACTTAAAGTATAATCTTTTCCATCAAAGTTACCATTAAATGCATTACCGGTTCCTATTGGTTGAAAACCTGTTCCGCTGGTATTAGTTAATTCTGTTATTAATGTTTCTGTTCCATTTACACCATTGATATTTCCATAATTTGTTCTTTCAGAGTTTTCATATGAACCTTTCGTTTTAAAATCTAAACTTCTTCCTAACTCAAAATATTTTCCATCATATGTTGTTCCTTTATTGACATTATTACTTAACTCTACTAAATCTTCAATATAATATATCCGATATGGATTGGTTGCTGTTCCTATTTCATCAACAGTAACTTTGCTTTCTAAAACATTACTTTCATGACCTGCTTTATCTATGGCATACATATTTATTGTATAAGTGGCTTTACTATTTTCTTTATTAAATATTGCTTCATATGTTAATTCTGTACTATCTTTGCATGTATAACCACTATCTGGACTTATCTTATAACACCATTTATCTATTCCACTTCCTGTTTCAATGGCATCACTACTTACTATTATT
>CANQTA010000046.1 GCA_947626655.1 uncultured Bacilli bacterium | reverse complement strand
TTTAATTTTTGTGGTATTTTTTTCATCTTACATAGAATTTAATTATTCAATCTGGAATTTACTTTTGCAATTAACCTGCTAATTTAGAAGCCTCTGCCTTGAACAATCCAACTTTACTTATAATGATATTTTAAGAAGTTTTATCTAAAGAAAGTGATTACATTCAATCTGAATTTATAAAAATAGTTTATGAACTAAAAAAACAAACTAAATTCTAAAATAAGATTAGTCTGTTTTAATTTTATTTACTTTAATAACCAGTCCAAGACGTTCATTTTTCTAATGCCATTGTAATCAACTTCCGGATCTATATCCATAGTTAAAATATATTTTGGATAATGATCATTTATAGTTTGCAAAGCTTCTAGTTCTCTTTTTAAGGTATTTTCATCCCGAACAGTATAAGCAACTTGAATATAAATAATTCCTCCTTTATTTTGAGCTACAAAATCTACTTCTTTATCTTCATTTTTACCAATATAAATTTTATAACCTCTTCTTTTTAATTCTAAATAGACAATGTTTTCAAGAATATGACCTAAATCCATATTTTTTCGTCCAAGTAGTGCATATCTCATCGTAACATCTGTAGCATAATATTTATCACTTGTTTGTAAATATTGTTTTCCTTTAATATCATATCTTGAAACCTTATTAAACATATAACTTTTAGTCAAAGCATCTAAATAATTTTCGACAGTATGAACTGAAATATTTCTTCCGTTAGAAGTTAAGGTATCAGCAATTTTTTTAACTGATAGAGTAGAGCCAATGGCTGAAAATAAAAATTCTGTCACACTTTTTAACATCATTGAGTCTGTTATTTTTTTCCTTGTTAAAATATCTTTTATAATTATAGTATTGTATAAACTATCTAAGTAAGTATCAATTTGATCACTATCGTTTAAACTTAAAGTATAAGGAAAAGAACTATTATTAATATATTTTAAATATAATTTTTCTAAATTATCATTTTCTTTGTAATAATCTTTATATTCTTTAAAAGATAAAGGTAACATTTTGATTTCAATATATCTTCCCGAAAGTAAAGTTGCTAATTCTCCAGATAAGAGATAAGCATTAGACCCAGTTATATACACATCTAGATTTTTTTTGATATATAAGCCATCAACAGCTTTTTGAAATTCATTTACATTTTGAACTTCGTCTAAAAAAACATAGTATTTTGTATTATCTTTAATTTTGTTGTTTACATAGTCATATAATTCTTGATAATTATTAAAATTATACTCTGGTGATTCTAAGTTTAAAAAAATTATATGATTATCTTTAATACCATTTTTTTTAAGATAATCAATATATAAACTAAATAAAGTTGATTTACCACATCTTCTTATTCCCGTAACTACTTTAATAATATCTTTATCTTGCCAAGATTTTAATTGTTCTAAATATTGTTCTCTTTCTAGCATAAAATTCACCTCAATTACATTATACTATTTATTAAATAAAAATGCAATGCATTGCAAATATTTTGCAATTTTATCAAAAATTTGCAATGCACTAAAAATAATTTGAAAGCTTTTCCACATTTTATATAAGGTTTATCTTGCCATAATTTTTGATATATGATAATATTTTGATAGATAAAAAATCTAGTAGTAAGGAAGTGCCAAAAGAGATGAAAGCTTTAAAAATAATTGGTAAAATTTTTAGTTTTGTGGGAATATTTTTACTTAGTTTAATGGTGATGATTTATGGAATGGGTTTAATATTTTGCTATGGTCCAAGCATTCATGCTCGTAATTTATTTGTTACTACGCTTTTAGAAACCGGTCAAATGAAGTTTGTTGCTCATTTATTTATGGGTAATGAAAAAATTCAAGAAATAGTTGATAGTAATAGTATGGCTGCTTTTAAAGAAGAAATAGATAATACTTTGATTAATACTGAGGGGAATAATGATAAAGATGGCATTGAATTAGTCGAAATAGCTGGTTCCACCTATAGTGCTAAAATGATTATTGTAAATGATCCAGCTCGTGTCAAATTAGCAACAATATATGATGGTAGTTGGAAAGAATATGGTGTTACTTTAGATAAATTAGTTACTAATGCCAATGCTTTTGCTGGTATTAATGGTGGTCTTTATTATTCAGATAGCAATAAAGGCGGCAGACCGCTTGGTTTTGTTGTTAAAGATGGTGTGATTGAACATAATAATCCGAGTGGGTTAGCTGGCTTACATTTAGTTGGCTTTTCCGAAGATAATCTCTTAAAAGTTATTGATGTTAGTGGCAAAAATGCTAGTGCCATTGAAGCCTTAATTAAAGAAGAAAAAATTAGAGATGCGGTTGCTTTTCAAGAAGAAGCCAGTGATGCCAATAACCATTTTGTTAAATTAATTATTAATGGTGAAAAAAGAGAATTTGTTGGTTCTGGTAGTGGTGCTAATCCAAGGACAGCAATCGGTCAAAGAGCTGATGGAACTGTTTTATTATTAGTAACTGATGGAAGAGGTGCTAATGGTCATTTAGGGGCAACAGCTTCCGATTTAATCGATATCATGAGTGAGTATGGCGCCGTTAATGCAGCCAATATTGATGGTGGTTCCTCATCTTCCATGTATTATGATGATCATTACGAAATGACTTCGGTAACGTTCTATTATGCCAATTCTTCTTGGCGTTTGCCAACCGGATTTATAGTAGAGAAGAGGTAAGTTATGCGAAAGTTGAAAATTGTCCGAAAATGGCAAAGAAGTTCTTTGTATAAAAAAAGTTTAATTTTATTTAGTTTAGTAATGGTAGTTTTAAGTAGTATCTTTTTAATCTATGTTTATAATAGCATGGTTTTATATGAACGTAATTTAGTAGATAATTATATAGCTTATTTAGCTACTTCTGGTAATTTGTCTAAAGATATAGCTGATAACTTGTTTCCAATTAGTAAATATGAAAAAAATAATGCTAGTATTAGCGAGGGGGTAAAAAAACTTTATAAAAGTGATAATTTAAAAATCCGTAAGAATAGTAAAGAAAGTACTAGTGATGTATTTGCTTATGATTTGTATAACAATGATAAATTAATTAGTACCGTCTCAATAAAGAGTAAAAATAAATATAAAAGGATGGCTATATTAACAATCGATGAATGGGAAATAGTAGAAAGTAAAAATTATTTTGCGGAAGGATTATATAGTTATGAAATTAGTATTCCTAAAAATTATCAATTATATGTAAATAATAATTTAGTTAGTGATGATGATAAAACTAGTGAAGGTGATGTAGCAGGATTAGAAAGATTGACGGAATATGTAGAAATTATGCCAAGTAAAACTTATAAAATTAATAATTTAGTTTATGAACCGCAAATCAAAATCCTAGATGAAAATGGTAAAGAAACTAAATATGAAGTAAAAGATAATAAAATAGTAGTTACAAAAGGTTTTCAAGAAATAGAAACATTAGAAGCTGCTCAAAAATATCTTCAAAATGATTTTGATGTTTTAAAATTAGCTGAAGATTGGAGTTTGTTTTTAAGTCGTGATTTAAGTGGTAGCTATTATGGCTTTAGTAATTTAAGTACTTATTTAATTAATGATTCATATATGTATGATATGGCATATAAATGGGCTCATGGAGTAGATATTACATTTGTTAGTAAACATACTTTAAAAAATCCTCCTTTTACCAATGAATCAGTTCGTAATTTTATAATTTATAATGAAAATGCTTTTAGTTGTGAAGCCTATTTAGAAAAAAATATGACTGTTAGTGGTAAGTTGCAAGTCGATAAAATGCATGACCGTCTATACTTTATTTATTATGATGGTGGTTATAAACTTGTTAATATGGAAGCAATTAATGATTAAATAATAATTAAAAGAGTTAGGAAGTGAACTATATGGATAATATATTTATTGTAATACCGACATTAGATCCTGATGAAGAGATAATGTCCAAATTTATAAATGAATTACAAGAAGAATTTAAGAATATTTTAGTTATTAATGACGGTAGTAAAGAAATACATGATAAATTTTTTAAAAAATTAGCAAAATCTGGCATCAAAGTTATTAGACATTATAAAAATTTAGGAAAAGGGCGGGCTCTAAAAAATGCTTTTAATTATCTCTTAAATGAATACCCCGAAACTATAGGTTGTGTAACTTGTGATTGTGATGGGCAACATTCTGTTAAAGATATCAAAAAATGTGCTAAAGAACTTTTAAAAAATAAAGATAAATTGATATTAGGAGTAAGAGATTTTGATTTAGATTATGTACCTCAAAAAAGTAAATTTGGCAATAAAATTACGCGCAATATTTTTAAAACTTTAATTGGCTTAGATATTAGTGATACCCAAACTGGCCTACGAGCTATTTCTAAAAACTTAATGGTTTCATTTCTTGATTTAGCTGGTGAAAGATATGAATATGAAACTAATATGTTAATTGAATGTAAAAATGAGAATATTAAAATAAAAGAAGTAGATATTGAAACAATCTATTTAAACAAAAATGTTAATAGTCATTTTAATCCTTTAAAAGATTCAATACTAATATATAAATTATTTTTAAAATATTTTACTTCGAGCTTTGCTTCATTTTTACTAGATATTATTTTGTTTTTAGGCATTTTAGGCATCTTAGATTTTAATTATAAAATATTAGCAGCCACTATTCTTGCCCGAGTAGTTTCATCAATATTTAATTATTTAATTAATTCTAATTTAGTATTTAAGAATTTAAGCATTGCTTCCTTAATAAAATATTATATGTTAGCTATTATTCAGATGTTTATTTCTGGTTGTTCGGTGACTTATCTTTATAATTTAATGCATTGGCCAATCATAATCATTAAAATAATTATTGATTCATTATTATGGATAGTAAATGTAATTGTGCAAAGAGAGTTTGTGTTTAAGGATGGAAAATATGAAGAATAAAAAATGGTATGTAGTAGGAATTTTAGGAGTATTATTTGTAATATTGAGTATTTTAGTTGTTTTTAATAAATTAGAACAATTTGATACATTTATTTATGAACTATTTACTATAAATGATTTAAATACCACAATATTTAAAATAATTACCTTTTTTGGAAGTACGTTATTTATTGTTTTGTTAGTAATATTCTTTTTTGTTTTATTTTTAATCTTAAAGAAAAAGAATTATAGTTTTATTATTGCTAGTACTTTAATAATTTCGACAATCATAAATAACGTAATTAAAATTATTATTAGAAGAGATAGACCAACTGTTTTAGCTTTAGTAACAGAAAGTACTTATTCTTTTCCAAGTGGTCATATGATGGCAGCTGTTTCTATGTATGGCATATTGTTTTATTTAGTTTTAAAGAGTAATATGGATAAAAAATTAAAAGGCGTGTTGGGAACATTTTTAATTATTTTACCTCTTTTAGTTGGTATGAGTCGTATTTATTTAGGAGCCCATTTTGCCAGCGATATAATTGGGGCTACATTAATGTCTTTAATTTTATTAATAGTTATCGCTAATTATATTGAAAAGAAGAAGCTTTTGGTGGTAAAATAAAATAACTAGGGTGAAAAAATGAAAAAAGTAAAGATTATAAGTTTATTATTGAGTTTGTTCTTCTTGTGTGGTTGCACTAAAGGTAATGGTAATTTAGATAATGCGATGATTTATACAACTATTTATCCAGTATCCTATATTACAAGCTATTTATATGGGGATAATAGTACTGTGTCTAGTATTTATCCGGTTGATGTTGATATAAATAATTATCAATTGACTGAAAAACAAATAGATGATTATGCTAAAGGCGATTTATTTGTTTATATTGGATTAGGAAATGAAAAAGAAATGGCTAAATCATTTATCAATAAAAATGATGATATTTTGATTATTGATGCTGCTTATGGTTTAAATTATACTTATGATATTAAAGAACTGTGGTTAGCCCCTAATAACTTTTTGATGTTAGCGAAGAATATTAAAAATTCTTTAAATGAATATTTAAATAATTCTTTAAAAGAAGAAAATGTTTTAAAGAAATATGATGAATTGTATAATAAAGTATCTTGGGTTGATGCAGAACTCCGGAATGTTGCCAGAGAAGCCAAAGAGAATAATAATAATACTTTAGTAGTAGCTAGTAATGTTTTTAAATTTTTAGAAAATTATGGCTTTGATATTGTTTCATTAGAAGATATCGCCGCCTCAGGTAGTGAAAATGCCTTAAATGATATTAAAAATAAATTTAAAAATGCTAAATATACAACAATTATAAAGTTAAAAAGTGAAGCCAATTCTGAGTTAGTAGAAACTTTAATTAATTCTAAAGCCAAGGTTATTGAGTTTAATGATTTGATTACCAATACTGATCCGGCAAACGATTATGTTTCTATGCAGTATGAAAATATTGCTGTTTTAAGGGATTTGTTATTATAAGTCCCTTTTTTATTGCTAAAATTTAGCAAAAATAAAACATTTGATTGACAAACAAAAATTTGTTTTATATAATTTAGTTATGGTGATAAGATTATGAATATTAAAGAAAAATTAACAATATTAGCTGATTCTGCTAAGTATGATGCTTCGTGCTCATCAAGTGGCAGTAAGAGACAAAGTAATTTTGGCAATACTAGTATTTCAGGGATTTGTCATTCTTTTGCTAGTGATGGTCGTTGCATATCATTATTAAAAATTCTTTTAACTAATATTTGTATTTTTGATTGTAAATATTGTATTAATCGCCGGAGTAATAATGTCAAAAGAGCTATCTTTACACCAGAAGAAATCTGCGACATTACTATAAATTTTTATAAAAGAAATTACATTGAAGGTTTATTCTTATCATCAGGAATAATAAAATCACCCGATTATACAATGGAATTATTAATTAAAACCGTAGAGCTTTTAAGAAACAAGTATCATTTTGGTGGTTATATCCATGCTAAAGCTATTCCAGGTGTTAGTGAAATTTTGTTAAAGAAATTAGGCAGTTTAGTTGATCGTTTAAGTGCCAATGTCGAATTACCAACTTCTAGTTCCCTAAAACTTTTAGCCCCTAATAAAGAAATTAATAAAGTTGAAAAAATAATGGATTATGTTAAAGAAAATCGTAATAAAAGTTTTGTCCCAGCTGGTCAAAGTACCCAAATGATTATTGGTGCTACTCAAGAAACAGATTTAGATATCATGCAAAAAAGCGCCAATCTTTATGAAAAATATAATTTAAAAAGAGTATTTTATTCGGCATATATACCAGTTAATCAAGATGCATTATTACCAAGTTTAAAAATGCCACCTTTAAAAAGAGAAAATCGTTTGTATCAGGCTGATTGGTTATTACGATATTATCATTTTAAAGTTACAGATATTTTAGATGCCCAAAATCCTAATTTTAATATTATGGTTGATCCCAAAGCTTCATGGGCCTTAAAGCATTTAGAAGAATTTCCAAAAGAAATTAATAGTTGTTCTTATTATGATTTACTTAAAATCCCTGGTATTGGGGTAACATCAGCTAAAAGAATTATAGCTTCTCGAAAGTATTTTAAATTAAGTTTTGCTGACTTGAAAAAAATGGGTGTTGTTTTAAAGCGGGCTGGGTATTTTATAACTTGTAACCATGAATTTTTGATTAAAAAAGAATTTTTACAAAAGAAATTTATTGAAGCCAACCTCGTTTTAGAAGAAGAAAGACCTTCTTATCATAATATAGAACAGTTGAGTTTGTTTTAAATATGCAAAATGTTTATATTTATAATGATACTTTTGAGAGTTTGCTTAATTTATGTGAAATACTTTTAAAAAATAAGATTAAACCATTTAATATTAAAACTATTAATTATCAAGCCAGTTTGTTTGAAAATACTATAAAATTAGATATTAACAATGATGTTGATATAATTAAAAAGTTTGTAAATATTTTAGGAGTTAGTAATTTTAAAATTATCTATTATGTTTTCTTAGCAAATGAGAATAATAAAGAAATAATCATATATTATTATTTATTAAATTATTTTAAATATCGGGACAGAATAAATAAAATGCGCAATTTGAAATGTGTTAGTGAAGCTTTAAGGATAAGTAGTAAAGTGTCAAGAGAAAATCATCGCTTTAAAGGCTTTACCAGATTTAAAGAATTAAAAAATCATGTTTTATATGCTGAAATAAATCCTGATAATGATATCTTAGAATTATTAGCATGGCATTTTACTAAAAGATTAGCTAATGAAAATTTTATTATAAAAGATATTAATCGGGATATAATGGTTATATATGACAAGAAAAATATTCAACTGTTTAGTTCGGAAGATGTGAATTTTAATGAATTAATGCTTAGTACTGATGAAGACTTTTTTCAAAATTTATGGCAAGTCTTTTATCAAACTATCGGCATTAAAGAAAGAAAAAATTTAAAATGTCGTCGCAATTTTATGCCAAAGAAATATTGGCAATGTATTTTGGAAGTGAGGAATGAATTATGAAAAGAGTAGTAAAAGGACAAGAGTTACAAGATAAAATGGTGGAAGCAATTGACTTGTTATGTACAACTGTAGCTAAAACTTTAGGACCAAAAGGTAGTAATGTGATAATTGATCATTCTAATTTTAGTCCTTTTATTACTAATGATGGAGTAACTATCGCTGAAAATATTGCAAGTGAAGATCCTCTTATCAATCCAATTTTAGAACTAGCAAAAGAAGCATCTTTAAAAACTAACGAAAATGTTGGTGATGGTACTACTACCACTCTTGTTTTGTTGCAAAGTATTTTTAATGAAGGCTTAGCTTTAGTAAGAAATGGCGAAAATCCTTTATTATTAAAAAAAGAATTAGAAGAAGAAAGTCAAAAGATAGTTAAACTTATAAACGAATTAGCCCATAAGCCAAAGGAAAAAGAATTGCTAAATATTGCTAAAGTATCCGCTAATGATGATGAAATTGGCCAAATAATTTTTGAAACTTATCATCAAATTTTAGATAAGAATGGAATTTTAATAAAAGAAGGTAATAAAAGTAAAACTGAAGTTAATTATTTAAATGGATATGTTATAGAAACGAATTTAGCATCACCATATTTTTTGAATGGTCTTTTAAAATTACAATATTCTAAGCCTAGTGTTCTAATATTAAATGCTCCTTTAAGAAATTTAGAAGAGATTGCCATTGTTATTAATAAGATAGTTAAAGAAAAAATTCCTTTATTAATAATAGCAACCGATTATTCAGAAAATTTAATAAATGATGTATTAAGTTTAAATAAAGAATATCAATGTCAAATAATTTTAATAAAAGAACCAGATTATGGCTTGCGAGGATATCAAATTTTAGAAGATCTAAGTATCATTAGTGGTGCAAAGATTGTTAATTCATATTTAAATTTAGATTTAAATGTTTTAGGTAATTTAGAAAATTGTTTAATAAATAATGAAAAAACGATTTTAAGTTTTCAAAATACTGAAGCTGTAGTAGGGTATGTTAAAAAATTAAATCATAATCTAAATAATTGGGAAGATAAAGAATTTTTAGAAAAAAGAATATCTTTATTACAAAAAGGCATGGCAGAAATATTAGTCGGAGCCAAAACAGTTACTGAAAGGCGGGAAAAGAAAATGCGCTATGAAGATGCCTTAAACTCGATAGCCTATGCAAGTCTAGGGGTTATTCCGGGAAGTGGTTTAATTTTTAGCCAAATAAGTAGTATGTTAGAAGTAAAAAATAAAAGTACTATAATTTTAAAAAAAGCATTACTAAAACCTCTTGAATTAATTATTAAAAATGCCGCCTTAGATTATGAAAAGATATATTCCAAAATAAAAAGTAATTCTTTTAATATTTTATATAATGTTAAAGAAAATAGATATGAAAAATTGACTGAAACAAGTATACTTGATGCTAAAGAAGTACTTATTAATGCTTTAAACAATGCCATATCAATAGCTAGTATGTTACTGACCACTAATTGTTTAATTATTAATGAAGTAAATAGTGTATATAGTCATCCTCAAGAATTTAATGAATTTTAATGTATTATATTAAAAAAATAAGATATAATAAGAAAGTAACTAAAAAAATCTAATTGACTAACGATACTTCTTATGATAAACTATAGAAGTATTCTTGGTATGGAGTAGTACTCAAGAGGCTGAAGAGGCGCCCCTGCTAAGGGTGTAGGATGGGTAACTGTCGCGAGAGTTCAAATCTCTCCTGCTCCGCCATATTGAATTTATCCCCTATATTTAGGGGTTTTTGTTTTAAAATAAATCTATTACATAGCAATTACATAGCAATTTTACCATATTTTTTTAATGTGTTCTAATTTTTCGTTTCGATAAGAATGATAATATGTCTTTTCTATGACATCAACTGTGTCGCCTAAAAATTCGGCAACATCTTCTTTTTCGGCTCCATTATTTCTTAAATAAGATGCACAACTGTGTCGACCAAATTCATGATGTGTTAATCTGTTGATATTACTACCATGATTTTTTAATTTGTTTTCAAGTATATCATAAGTTTTTTTTAATTTTCTTCTCACATTTGACATTGGTAAAAACCTTATTCCCCCAAAAACAAACCACTCTTCATTAAATCCTTTCATACTTGAATAAAAATTATATAAATCAAGAAGATATTTTCTTGCTTTTGGAGCAATTGGTATAGTTCTATTTTTTCTGTTTTTTGTATTAGTTATTTTATATCCTCCATTATGAACTTTAGTTGAAAGAGTTTTTGTGATAGTTACGTTCCATTCATTAAAATTAATATCTTTCCATAGCAAAGCCTGTTCTTCGCCTTCACGGGTTCCTTCCCAAAATGTAAATGAAAAAAATGCTTTCCATAAGACATCATCCAGGCATTCTAAAAATAAATTAAATTCTTGTTCAGTTTGATATCTAATTTTTTCTTCTTCTTTAACTTCTTCATTAGAATTGCTAAAATTATTAATACTATTTATTATGCTATTTTCAGTCAAATCTTCTGCAACCGCATAATTAAAAATATTTTTTAGTATTGTGAAATTTTTTTGCTTATATGAAAGAGAATAAGGCAACGAATCAATATAAGACATCCAATTTTTGATATCCCCTTTATTTATAGTTGCAGCACTTTTTTGTAGGGTAATAAAATATTGTTTAATATGACAATTATAATTACTTTCATAACTATACAGTGTTGATTCTTTAATTTTAGAATCTTTACAATATAAATTCCATAAATCATCTATAGTATAATCTTTTTTTTCGTTAGATATAAATTTGAAATTTTTTTTATGAGCTTGAATATAATTTAATGGATCTAAATTAAATAATCGTTCTTCTTCCTTAGCTTCACTTTTTAATTTAAAATTTCTTGATCTATATTGTTTACATTTACCATTAATATAATATCTAGAGTAAAAATAAAATGTTTTTGATCCATTACTAGTTTCTTTATTATAATCCTCTAATGATTTTTTAATTTTTATTATATTCCCATCAATATCTTTTTGTTCTTTAAATTTTTCAATTTTATGTATTGACATATTACTTACCTCCTATTATTTACATAAATTAAATATTTTGCTATAATAAGAGCATAGAAAAATCCTATTTAGTCGTAGTGAGTTTTTCTATAGGAGTCTATGCTCCGGTCTCTATTCTGTGTCAGCAGAGTAGGGATTTTTTTTTAATAAAAATTTAATATTATTCTATCATTACATTTTTGATAAACTTATTAACTTTAGTTATAATCAAGTTAATATGTGAAACATCTAAAGTAACATTATAAGATTTAATTAATCTTTGTATTGATATTGTTCTAATTTGATCCAATAATGCAATTGAATCAGTTTTATCAATATAAATTAAATTTTGATATTTTAACTCATTATGATTACGATTTTTAAATGCTTCAATGTTTTTAAAATGTTTTTCTTTTGGACTTGTAAGAGGTATGCAAAATACCATATTCTTTACT
Source organism: uncultured Bacilli bacterium (assembly GCA_947626655.1). Taxonomy (GTDB): domain Bacteria; phylum Bacillota_I; class Bacilli_A; order RF39; family UBA660; genus SIG200. The sequence goes on along the minus strand of CANQTA010000046.1, from coordinate 422 downwards.
TTAGGAATAGTAAATATTATACCTAAATGTATATTATTTATTTCTGAACCTCTATTTCCTTTAAAATTTATATAATATATTTCTCCATTTTTCATAAATTACCTCCTAACAATTGAAAAAGGAACCCTAATAATAGAGTTCCTTAAACAGTGAATAGACTAATATGTTCCTCGAGTTTTCTCTTCACAACGCTATTCTTGATGTTATAATTAGACTGACTAATATGTTCCTCGAACAAAATTCTTCACAACGCAGTCAATTACAACTTGTGATAATATATTACCACAATTTTGATAGAAAATCAATGATTTTGATTTTCCTAACTCTATTATATGCAAATTTAAAGTTACTATTTACAGCCGTAATAAAATAAACTAGAATAAAAAGTAAAAATTCTAGTTTTATTATTGAAAAAATAATGT
>CANQTA010000045.1 GCA_947626655.1 uncultured Bacilli bacterium | reverse complement strand
TTAATTTTTGTGGTATTTTTTTCATCTTACATAGAATTTAATTATTCAATCTGGAATTTACTTTTGCAATTAACCTATTAAATATGTTGTCAATAAATATCGAATTATGGATTTAAAAAAACTATTATTTATGTTATTATTATGCTAGAGGTGTTACTATGAGTGGCCGGATGAATAAATATTTTGATGAAGAAGTACCTAGTTCCAGACTTGCTAAAAATGAAGAACTTTACAAAGAAATTAGTAAAAGTGAATTAGATAATTATGAAGTAAAAAGTAATTCGACTGTTTTAGGGGCAAATAATGCTGAAATTGATGTCGAAAAAATCAAAAAAATATTAGATACTCGTTATAATGAAATACCCAAAAGAAGAAGTATTCGCTTAGAAGAATCGAAGACTGAAGAAGAACAACAAGAAGATACTAAAGAATATGATATTAATGTTATCTTAGAGCGTGCTAAAGAACAAAAAAATGATAATTATGAAGAAGAAAGATTGAAAAAAATCCGTGATACTCAATTTGATATTTTAAAAAATTTGCAAATAAATGAAAAATCAAAAGACGATTCCGAACCTTCAGAAGCCGAAGAAACAGATGAAAATTTAAAAAAATTAATTAATACTATTGCTATTAATGAAAAAGAATTTGCTGAAAGTTCCTCTACCAATCCTGCTTTAGATATTTTAAGTGACTTAAAAGGTGAGGATGGCACTGAAGTACTAGAAGGTTTAAAAGAAGAAGTTCAAGATGAATTAGAAAAAGAACTGGAAAAAACTATTAAAGGAGAAGTCAAAGAAAAAGATAACAATGATACGCAAATGATTAATTCTTTCTATACGAAAAGTAATATTATAAAGGATAAAGATTTTGAAGATATTGAAGAATTTCAAAAAAGTATTGAATCCAATAATACATTTATTAAAGTTGTTATTGGCCTAATCGTTGTTATTATCATAATTGGAATAATTATACTTATAAAATCTTTATATTTTTCATAATATTTAATATGAAAAGATTTAAAAGTAAAAGACTAAAACAAAATACAATGAATAAATATCTATTTATTGTATTTTTTTCTTTATTTTTAACTTCTTTAATTCTTTTTAACATTTATGCTTCCAAAGTTTCTCAAAATGCTTTAATACTAGTAAATGAGAAGCTTGATACCATTATTTATGAATTTTTTAATGAATTAATAACTGATGAAATTATAAACACTGATACTGTTGCTGATATATTACAAATCAATAAAAATAAAGATGATGAAATTTTAGCAGTTAATTATGATCTAGAAAAAACTTATGCTATCTTAACTAAAGTGGCAAATATTTTAACAACAGGAATCAATGACTTAGAAAAAGGTAATATTGATGTTACCTATTATGATACTTATTTAAGAAGTAATACCTCTAAAAGACCGGGCTTAGTCTTAGATGTGCCTGTATTTTTAAATAGTTCTAATATATTTTTAGTTAATCTTGGTCCCCGTATTCCCATTTTTATTAACTTTAATGAAGCTATTCTAACCAATGTTAAAACTAAAGTAACTAATTATGGCTTAAATAATGCTTTACTAGAAATATACTTAACTGTAGAAATGCAAAAATTAATCATAACTCCCCTTAAAAAAGATAATACCAAGTTTAATTATGATATTTTAGTAAGTGCTGTTGTAGTTAATGGTCGGGTTCCCATGTTTTATGGTGATGAAATCCTATCTGCAAGTAACATTTTAGATATTCCCTTAAATAATTATTTATGATATACTTAAATTAGGGTGAGAGTGTGAAATCATATTTTATTAATGAAGCAGTAGATAAAGCTATTAATGATTACCTTATTAGTAAAGATAATCCTGAAAGTATACTTTACGAATCTTTTTTAGTGGTTGTTGTTAGGATGCTTATTAATATTTATGGTGAACTAGACATAATTAATCCTTATCAAATCAAAGATGAAAGTGCTTTTGATAATAATTTAATGAAATATGGCGCTCCTCAAGAAAAAATAGCTGATTTAAAAAGATTATTGGATGGTTTTTATATTATTGAAAGAAAGAATATCCAATCAATTAAACAAGAAGTTAATATTTATTTTATTAGTGTTCAAAAATGTTTAATCGATTTATTTACTTTTAAAAGATTAAATTTTGGTTTAACAGAAAATGACCAAAAAGAATTTTTTGATTTACTATATACACCAGGTACCTCAAGTTTCTTAAGACAATCCTATAATTATAAAGTAGCTGAAAACTCTTATGAAGTAGCTGAATATTATCAAATGTCTTTGCAATTAGAGAGAAAATCTCAACCGGTTGAAGAGAAAAATATTCTAGGTTTTGATGTTTATAAGCTATTTAATTTAAGTGTGGCTGATATTAGTAAAATGAATAAACAAGAAGTTGATGCTTTAAATAGTGAAATATATGCTTCCTTAGATATCTCTGAAAATGCTATTAATAAGGATTATTTATTAGATGAAAAAATCAAAATGTTACAAGCTAGAAATACGCCTTTAACAACTGGTAATGGCTTTGTAGATATTTTACTTATCATGAGTGTTGTTGCAACTAGTTTAATGGTTATAGTTATTTTTAGTACAATTGTATTTTAAGGTGGTTTTATGGTAATTTTAATTAAAGAACAAGAATATGAAATAATAAAAGATTATGGTGAGACAATTTCTTCATTAGATTTAAATGACATAGTAACTGATTATTATGACATATATGATTATATCGTAGGAGATTGGGCTTATGGTAAAGTAAGGCTCAAAGGTTTTTATGAAAGTAATCATAAACTATGTAAAGAACATAATAATATTTTAAATGTTGAAGATTATCTACATAATAAATGTGCTTATGGTTGTAAACATTTTATCTTAAAAAAAGTAAAGATTAATTCCCAAGATCAGGCAGATTAATCTTTTTTATTTACATTATTAACATTTATTGTTAAAATACTTTTTCGAAAGAAGTGAGTTATTATGAATTTAACTAATCTTTTAATCGCCGTTAAAAATCATGAACTTAATATTACTGATATAGCGAGTTTAGATGTTAATAATATAATTAAAATTATTTTAACGTCTGCCTATTATGAAGTTAATAACTTAGATAATTTAGGAATAAAATATTTAAAAATGCAAAGCCAAAATACATTAACCACTAACAATTTAAAAATAATTAATTCTCTTATGGAAAGAAATAAACAAAAAAAGAAATTATTTTTTACTGATTACTATATTAATTTATTAAAAATGGCTACTACTTCTAAAACAATAAAAAAAGAAGAGCAACCTGCCTATTTTAAAGACATTAAAGATTTATTTACTAATAATGATTTATGGGGTGTTATTAATTATATTGATGCTTTGCCAGTTAATAAATTTACAACTAGTCCCCAAATTTTATATTATAAAGCTTTAGCTTTTTTCAAACTTGGTCGACCTAACACTGCCTTAAATATTTGTCATCAAACCAATATTAAAGATGATAATTTAATTAAAAAATTAGAAATTGAAATTTATTCCTTTTTAGGCGATTTTGCTAAAGTTTCCGCAATTGGTAATAATAATCGTTTTAAAAATGATATTAATATTCAAATACAATATCTTAAATTTCTTTATCAACAAAAAAGATATTCGCAAATAATCGCTATTTGTTCCAATCTAGCATCATTAAAAAATTCTTCTATGATATTATGGTATAAAATGTTATCTTTAATCGCTTTATCTAGATTAGAGGAAGCCCTTTCTATTTGTGAAATGCCCCTTTTAAAAAATAATCGATATTTTCAAGAAAAACGAATTGAAATTTTATATTTCTTAGAAAGATATGATGAAGCATTAAGTATTTGTCATCAAGAAGAATTAGATAATTCCTTTAAAGCTAAGCATTTTGAAATCGAAATATTATATTTAAAAGGGGACTATGAAAAAGTTAAAGAATATGCTACCGACCCTTTTTATCAAAATGATTATATTGCTCAATATTATTATCTTTTAATATTAATTGCTGAAAATAGAAGAGAATTAATTTTAAATGTTTTAACAAATAAAAATTTACTTAATTATAATCCAATTAGAATTATTAAAGAAAGAATTGAATTAGAATATCAAAGGATGTTATTAATTACCCTAAAGGAAAGAAAGACCGAATTAACCCTAAAAAAAGTAATATCTAAAAATGATTGAAAAAATTTAACACATTTGTTATAATGTTATAGTAGTGAAAGGGATATGACTAATGGGAAAAATAAAACTTAATTTGGTTTCCGGAGCAATTGTCGAGAAACCTTTAATAACAGCTTTTAAAGCTAATAATCTAACTTATGTTGTTTTAGATAACGAAATGAATGGATCAATGGGATTACCAATTATTTTAGTATGTAAATATGACAATAATAAATTAATTAAAATAGCGGATCAAAACGAATGGCAAATAGTTAAAGAATATTTAAAAAATATTATCGCCGGCGGTCAAATTGAATATGTTAGTATTCCAAATGAAATGTCAGCCGATGATATATATTATACCCAATTAACTTTGCCAGTACCGTCATTTGATGCCCTTAAAAATTCGTATAAAACTATAGAAGAAGTTAATAATACACCAACTAGTGAGCCAACTGCCGGTATTATGGATATTAATCCTAATATGATGGGGACTCCAACTATTGATAAGGCAAGTCAAACTGATGCCCCAGCTCCAGCTGTTAATGCTGCTCCAAGTATGGAATCAACTCCTCAAGATGTTATAAATCCAGTAGCAAGCCAACCAATTAATAATCAACCTATTTCACCAATTGACCCTACTGAACCAATTTCACCAGCAGGACCTATCGAACCAACACCTAGTCCAGTAATGCCTGAGGTACCAAATGTTACTACTCAACCAGAACCAACTCCGATTTCAGAACCAGTAGTACCAAATCCTCAAGCCCCAGCTGTCGATATTGGTATACCAACTAGTCCTGTGAATGAAGTAGCAACTCCAGTTACTAATTCAGCTCCAGCGATAGATTTAAATACACCAATGCCTACTGTGGAACCACCTAAAGTAGTAGCTGAACCAACCAATGAAACTGTTGTTCCAACATCTCCAGTAATGCCAAGTGCGCCAGTTGTGGAGGATGTTAACCCAACTCCTAGTGTTTCAGAAGTAAGTCCATTTAAAGATCAAAAAGAAGCATTTATGCAAGCCTGTGAAAATATGTTTGATGCTTTAGTCCAAAAATTTGAAAAAGAATTAGAAAATCGTAAGTAAGCTTGATAAAATTCAAGCTTTTTTCATACAATTAAATAGATCAAGTATGAAAGAAATTATTAATTATTATTATAATTTTGATTTGATGGATATTGAAGAAAATAACAATTATGCTTCTTTTAAATATTATGGAGAAGAATTTTACTTTGTCTTTTTTAACCGTACCGAAGAGGAATTAAAAGATATTATTGCTATTTGTAATGAACTTAAAATCAAAGGTATTAGAATTCATGATATTATTCTAAATAGAGAAGGTTTCTATGTTACCAAAGTTGGCGATAATTTTTATTTATTACTAAAACTTAATTCTTCCAAAAATGAAGTTATTAACTTTATTAGTCTTTGTGAATATAGTAATAAATTAAAATTAAATAATACTAGTAGTAAATTATATCGTAATAACTGGGGTGAACTTTGGAGCGCTAAATTAGATTATTTTGAATTTCAAATCAAAGAAATAGGTAAAGATAAAGAAGTAGTTTTAGATTCATTTAGTTATTATTTAGGTTTAGCTGAAAATGCTATTGCTTATGTTAATAAAATTAATAAAGTAATTGGAATAAGTGAATTAGATAATATTACTTTATCCCATCGTCGTATTTTTTATCCTAATACTAATCTTAATTATTTAAATCCTCTTAGTTTTATTTTTGACTTAGAAGTTCGCGACATTGCTGGTTTTTTAAAAATAGAATTTTTTAACGGCGAAAATAGTTTACTAGATTTAAAAACCTATCTTAAAATTAAAAGACTTACCCCTTACAGTTATCATATGTTATATGCTCGCTTGTTATATCCATCTTATTATTTTGATATTTATGAAGAAATAATGAATAATAATGCCTCTGAAGAAAGATTAATGCCTATCTTAGATAAAGTTAATGAATATGAAGAATTTTTAAAAAATGCTTATTATGAAATAAGCAAATATACAAACTTAGAAAGAATTGATTGGTTAATAAAATGAAAAAATGCTATTATTAAAGCGGCACATTAATAACCCCTTTAATTTCTGGTATTTCTTCTTGAAACATCGTCAGTAATCCATCATTAATTGTATTATCTTGTAATAAACAATTAGTACAAGCCCCCACTAATTTAATATATACATAATTATCTTCGTATTTTAAATATTCAATATCGCCACCATCCATATTTAAGTATGGTCTAATATTTTCAATCATTTCTTTAATTTTTTCTTCCATAACCAATCACCACTAATATTATAAACTTAATAACTTTGTAAGTAAATAAAAATTATGCTATACTATTAGTAGGAGTTATTTATGGCAGAAGAGTACAAAGTAGGAAATATTATTAAAGGACAAGTAACTGGTATTGAAAAATATGGTATATTTGTAAGCATTGACCCATGGTGGGATGGTTTAATTCATATTTCAGAAGTATCTGATAGTTTTGTCAAAGATATTCATGATTATGTAAAAATTGGTGAAACCATCTATTGTCAAATTTTAGATGTTAATGAAGAAAATTTACAATTAAAATTATCCATCAAAAATATTAATTATAAAGCCTTTAGTTCAAATAGTTTAGTAAAAGAAACACGAAAAGGTTTTTTACCTTTAAAAGAGCATTTACCAATATGGATTAACGAAAAACTACAAGAATATCAAAAATAAAAGAACTCTTAAGTTCCTTTATTCTGGTATTAAACTATAATTTTTATTTACTAAAAATTGACCTTTACTTAAATTATCTTTTAATAAATCTTTAGTTTCTAAATCATTAAAATGCCACCATTCACTTGCTAATGGATATAAACCATTTTTAGTCATATAATTTTGCATTTTAATTGCCTCAGTTGTCATACTTTCATTATAAATTCCTTTTTGCCAAGCGGTTTTAGAAGCACTAGATATCGGATTAGTATAAACTGCTGCTAAAGGGGATAATTCATGAATTTTGGTAGGCATAACTAATTCATCATAGGAAACAATATTTAAATATTCATATTTACCACTATAATTCATTTCTGCTGTATTTATTTTAACTAAAGTAGTATCAATAGCTATTCCTCTTTGATGATTAGAAATATTCATTGCTACAAACCAATTCATTCCCCAAATACCATCATTTATTATATTATAAGCTTCTTCATCACTTTCTAAATAACTTTGTAAAACACTAGATATTTGCATTTGCACGTTATATGGTCGGTAAGCTTCATATATCTCTAAACTTTCGCCATTTTTTAAAGCTTCATTTTGAACTTGGGCAATTTTTTTAGCTGTATAATACATTACTGGCATCACAAATTCATTTTTATTTAATCTTTCATTAAAACTTTTAGCATTATATAAGATTTCTCCATAAAGCCCTGGTATTTCAACATTATTACTCGTAAATATAGCATTATAAGAGTTAGTATCATTATATATAATAGAAGGAATCACATCTGGTAAATTAATCATACAATATTTTGCTTCAATATAACCCAATTTATTATTAAAATCAATATACCAATAATTACCATGTTCACTAATAATTCTGAAGGCATCGCCAGCATTTATTTGTGTAATTGTATTACCATTTTCATCGATAATATTTAAATCAACACTCGCAAACCCCGTTGCATTATTTATTGGTAATTCTAAACCATATTGATTAAGGGGAATAATGAAACCATTATCTACAATACTAATTTTTGGAAAGTTAGTTTTACTTTGAAAAGCATAACTATTAGTTTTTAAATAATAATTACTAATAATTAAAGTTATAGCAAGTATACTAAGTGTCAAGATAATTAACGCTTTTTTCAAGAAATACGCCCCTTTCATTACTAAATTTTCCTTATTATACTAAAATTTGGCAATCTAATCAACCAATAAATTGATTTTTCAAAATAATTAGGGTTATAATATTAAGGGAGTAGTAAATAATGAGCAGTAAGTTTAAAAAGAAACATAAAATCAAAAAGATAATTCGTGAATTAGAAACTAAAGACTTAAGTGAAAAAAATGTTAACACTAATAATACTGAATTACCTGAAAGTACTCATCATTATAATTTTTTTCCGATTATTTTAATTTGCTTAATTATAATTATGATTGGTGTTGTTTCTTCAAGTATTTTATATACTTTAGGTTATTTTGATGATTCTAAACGTTTTCAAGATGTTGAAATAGAACTTGGTAATAAAATGGTTACTCTCAAAGATTTTTTAATCAATGAAAATGATATTTCTAATAGTAAATTAATTACAGATATAAATACCATTGATAATTTTAAAGCAGGTACTTATGATATCATCTTAAATTATCAAAATAAAGAAGAAACAGTTAAATTAACAATCGTTGATACTGTAGCGCCTACTTTAGAATTAAAAGATGTTACTATTTTAAAAGGTAAACAAGAAGTTACTAAAGAAGATTTTATTGTTGCAGTTAGTGATTTATCTAATGAAGTTACAACTAATTTAGAAACGGTAATTGATTATAATTTAGTTGGTACTCAAACCATTGAAATAAGTGCTAAAGATCCTTCAGGTAACGAAACAAAAAAACAAGCTAATTTAATCATTACTGCAGATACTACTAAACCAGTTTTCAGTGGTATAAAAAGTTTAACTGTTAAAAAAAATGCAAATGTTGATTATAAAAAAGGCATAACTGCTACAGATGATACTGATGGCAAAATTGATTATACTGTCGATACTTCGAAAGTTGATTTAAGTAAAGTTGGAACTTATTATGCAACATATATTGCTAAAGATTCAAGTGGTAATACGACAAGTGTTAAAAGAAAAATAACGGTTGAACATAATGCCGATGATACTAAAGAGTTAGTTAAGCAAATTGCTGCTAAATTAAGTAATGATCCTGAAGAATTAAGAGATTACTGTCGTAAAAATATTAAATATAGCCATAATGATGGTGGTAGTGATCCAGTTTGGTATGGTTTAAAAAATAAATCTGGTAGTTGTATTGTTCATGCTCAATGTTTTAAAGCTTTATTAGATGCTAAAGGAATTGAAAATCAACTTATTTGGGTAACAGATAAAACTCATTATTGGAACTTAGTTAAAATTAATGGTCAATGGCGGCATATGGATTCCACTCCAAGTCCTAATTATCATGAAAAATATAGTATTATGACTGATGAACAAAGATTATCAACTTTAAAAGGAAGAAAATGGGATACTTCTTTATGGCCAGCTTGTAATTAATATACAATAGCTATTGCTACTGTATATTTTTTTTCATGTGAAATAGAAATTTTAATATTAGGAATATTTGAACAATAAGGCTCTCCATCTTCTTTATTTAAAACTTCAATATCTAAAAAATTATATTGTTTAGTATTTTTTAAAGCTTTCATAATTGCTTCTTTCGCAGCATATCTCCCACATAAATAAGTAATTCCTTTTTTTTGAAATTCCTCTTTTTCATTGTTAGTTAAAACTAAATCAATAAATCTTGCCTTTTTGTTAATAAGTCGTTCATTTTCCACAATATCAATTCCCACGTTCATCTAAATCACCTGTAAAAAATTATATCATAAACTCTAATTTTTTACTTAAAATAAAGTTGATTTTAAAAAGTATTTTGGTATATAATTATATAGGTGTTATAAAAATGAGTAGTGATAAAAATAACGATAAAACTAAAACTAATCCAAAAACTAAAGTTTCTCAAAATAAGAAGAAATCTTCTTCACCTGCGAAAAAAGCTAAAGTGACAACTCCGAAAGTTCAAAAAGTTGCCTCAACTAAAACTTCTCCCAAGGCTAATCTTAATCCTAAGTTACGGGAAGAAATTACATCAAAGAAAAAAACAGTTCCTGTCAAACCACCAGTTATTAAAGAACCAGATTTAACTAAAAAATCTAAAATTTCAGAAACAATAGAACTTCCTAAAATGAAAGAAGAGAACCTAAACCAAGAAAATCTCTTAAAAGAACCCGAAAAAAAATTAGATAAAATTGATATAATTGAACAAGAAATAGATAAAGTTACTGCTAAAGAACAACCTAAAACTGAAAATAATATGTCTTCACTACTTATAATCTTATTAATTTTATTTTTAGTGGTCTTAGCTATTATTTTTGCTATAAACATTGTCAGAAATCATAAACATTTTCATAACGTAAAAGTAGAAATAGGAACATCTAAAATAAATATTGAAACCTTTATTAATCATCATGAAGATTTAAGCAAGAGTACTTCTGTTACTGACTTAAATGCTATTAATTTAAATGAATTAGGTACTTATGAAATAATACTAGCTTATAATAATAAAAATGAAAAAGTGACTTTAAATGTTGTCGATACTACTAAACCTACTTTGATATTAAAAGCTCTAACTATTTATAATGATGCTGATATTCCTACTAAAGAAGATTTTATTGAGAGTGTCAGTGATTTATCAAATGATGTTATAACTAATTTAGAAACTAATATTGATCCTACTTTAATTGGTAGTCAAGAAATAGAAATAAGTGCTAAAGATTCTTCAGGCAATATTGCTATTGAAAAAACTACTTTAACTATAGTAGAAGATAAAACTGGTCCCGAAATAACTGGTTTAACTAATTTATCAGTCAAAAAAAATGCCAATATAAATTATAATAGTGGTGTAAAAGCTATTGATGAAAAAGATGGCGAAGTTAAATTTACAGTTGATACTTCCAAAGTTGATATTACTAAATCTGGTACTTATTATGCAACATATACTGCTAGTGATTTAAGTGGTAATACAACAACCGCTAGAAGAAAAATAGTAGTAGATCATAGTGAAGAAGATACTCAAGCTTTAATCAGTAAAGTAGCAAGTACCTTAAGTAGTGATCCTGAAGAATTAAGAGATTATTGTCGTAATAATGTTAAATACAGTCATCAAAATGGTGGTGATGATCCTGTCTGGTATGCTTTAAATAATTTTAATGGAAATTGTTATGTTCATGCTCTTTGCTTTAAAGCCTTACTTGATGAAAAAGGAATTGAAAACCAACTTATATGGGTTACTAACAAATCTCATTATTGGAATTTAGTTAAAATTAATGGTGTATGGCGACATATGGATTCAACACCAGATCGAAATCATCGGAAAATAAGTATTATGACTGATGAACAAAGATTATCAACATTAAGCGGTCGTAAATGGGATACTTCTTTATGGCCAGCAGCTGAATAAAAAAAATAAAAAATAATCAAGAAATTAAATCTTGGTTATTTTTTATTTTCAATAGTAATTATTAAGTTTTCTTTTTTACATATTTCTAATAATAATTCAAAGTCAAAATTTCTTTCACCATATTCGTAGTATTGAATAGCAGTTTTACTTCTATTAATACTTTTACCAAATTCCTTTTGGGTTTTTCCTGAGTTCTCTCTAATCATTTTAAAAATTTCATTTGCTCGATAATTATTTGCTATTATTTTCATTATTTTCCTCCATTTAAAATATTCTATCTACTTGACAAGAATACAATATGTTGGTACAATTTTAACGAAAATGCCAACGTTTTGTTGGTCGCAAGGAGAAAAATAAATGAAGAATAAAAAGAAGATAACAAGTAAGTCAAAAATAATAATTTTGATAATACCATTACTACTAACAATAATATTATCTAATGTAATATTTTCTAAGAAAGGGAAAGTAATTTTAGATGAAGTAAAATTAAAAAATATAGTAAATAAAAATATGTTTGCTATGTACTATGAAACTAAGCAAGATGATGGAACTTATACTTATGTTGAAAGTGAAGATATTGCTTGGCCAACAAATTTAAGATTTAATGCCAAAATGTCAGGATGTATAGATAGTGATGGTAATAAAATAGAAGAAGAAATATTAACTTATGATGATGAAGCTCATATAGCAACCGTAGATACAGGAATAACAGCTTATTGTTATTTATATTTTGATTTAGGAACAGAAGAAAAACCATATAAAATTCAATATATCGAAGATTTAGTAGATTTAAGTAATAATGTAAACAATGGTGAAGCATATGAAGAAATATATTTTACCTTAGAAAGAGATTTAGATTTTACGAAAACAGATAGTTATAGACAATATGATCGAACCGATTATGGAGATATTAATGGTGTAAATGGAACAACTACTTTAATGGATGAATTAACTAATCCAGAAGGAACAGGATTTATTCCAATAGGAATAGGAAAAACTAATAATGTAGATAATGTATTTAAGGGAAATTTTAATGGATTAAAACATAAATTAGAAAATTTATATGTACATAATTATAGTGATACAAGTAAAAGATATGGTTTATTTGGTTATATATATGG
>CANQTA010000044.1 GCA_947626655.1 uncultured Bacilli bacterium | reverse complement strand
TTATACTTCTTTGAAGTAGTTATTTCCACATTTTTATTTTGAAGTATTAAATTCCATTTCTTTATTTTTTTCTATGGCATTTACTTTTGCAACTAAATTTAATTTAAAGTACTTTAGAAAATAATTAATTGTTATTGACAAACTACCTTAAAATAAGTATGATAATCTTAGTTAGTTCTGTAAATTAGAACTAATTTTAAGATAAAAAATGCTTAGAAAATATACATTATTTTATATAAATAACTATTGATGTGAAATAGCACAAAAACCTAATCTTTTTCATAAATAATAGTAGAAGTAAAAATGTATTTAAAGAAGGTATGGTAATGAAGAAAATTGTTATTGAAGGGGGTCACTTACTAAGTGGGACAATCTCTATTGGGGGTGCTAAAAATAGTGTTGTAGCTTTAATACCAGCTGCTTTACTTACTGATGGAATTTGTACTATTAAAAATGTTCCTAATATAACTGATCGTGATGCTCTTTTTGATATTGTTAGATTATTAAAGGGAAAAATATCACAAAATGGTAAAACAATACATATTGATGCTTCTAATTTAGAAAATACTTTGATTAATCAAGAAGTAAGTGTAAAATTACGGGCTTCTTATTATTTTATGGGCGTATTATTAGGTAAATATAAATATGTAGAAATTTATTTTCCAGGAGGTTGTAATATTGGGACAAGACCAATTGATTTACATTTAAAGGGTTTTAAAAAACTAGGAGCTAAAGTTACTAAAAGAGGACATAAATATATAATTCAAGCTGAAGAATTAAAAGGAAATGTTATTAATTTAGATTTTGCTAGTGTAGGTGCTACAATTAATATTATGTATGCTGCTGTTTTAGCTAAAGGAAGAACGATTATTAAAAATGCTGCTAAAGAAGTAGAAATAATAAATATTACGGAATTTTTAAATAATATGGGGGCAAAAATTAGTGGTGCTGGAACTGATACGATTACTATTGATGGGGTAGAATCATTGCATGGGACAGAAATAGCTGTTATACCTGATCGGATTGAAGCTGGAACTTATATGTTGATGGGAGCTTTACTCGGAGATAATTTAAAAGTAGAAGGAATAATTCCCGAACATAATCAAGCTTTGTTAGATAAGTTAAAAGAAATGGGTGTTGATTATACTATTTCAGAACATACGATTATTATTAATAGATGTTCTAATTTAAAACCAGTTAATGTAACGACTTTAGTCTATCCGGGATTTCCAACTGATTTAGGTCAACCAATGAGTGTTTTACTTACCCAAGCTTCCGGAACTTCTTTAATGGAAGAAACAATTTGGGAAAATAGAATAGGTCATTATCCTTATTTACAAAAGATGGGCGCTAATATTACTTTAGATGGTTTAAAAGCAACGATTAAAGGAAAGACAGAATTAAAAGGGACAGAAATAAATGCGACTGATTTAAGAGGGGGAGCTGCTTTAATAGTAGCGGGACTTATAGCTAAAGGAACAACGGTTATTCATGATATTGATTATATTTTAAGAGGTTATGAAGATATAATTAATAAGTTAAGTAATGTTGGTGCTAAAATAAGTTTAGAAGAAATATAATGTAGAGAAATCTACATTTTTTATTTTGGGTGGTTTTGTGAGAAGAAAATATAAAATATTATTTATAATAGGGTTAAGTGTTTTATTAACTTATTTTATCTATTTTTTTAATTTAGAACATAAAGTGTATTTGGTAGCTATAGGTGATGGAATTGCAAGTGGGGAAACAACTTTTAATATTGATGGTATAAGTTATAATGATTATTTAAAAGAATATTTTGAGGGAAAGCATTTACTTAAAAATTATAATCAAAGTTATGCTTATAAAAATTATAAAATAAGTAATTTAATTAATGATTTAAATAATAATAAAACTAAACCTAAAAGTAAATTAAATGTTAAACAAATTATTCATAAAGCTACTATTTTGACAATTGGTATTGGGGAAGAAGAATTAGTTAAACTTGCTATGACTAATGATTTAACCAAAGAAGTGTTAGATGATTATCTAAAAAAATATGATGTAATGTTAGCTATGTTAAAAGAAATTACGGAAGCTAAGATAATGTTAGTTAGTTTTTATGAAAATAGTTATTTAGATAAAAGTAATGTTATTATTTTAAATGCTGAATTAAATAATTTAGCTTTAAAGTATGATTGTTCTTTTATTAATATTAGTGATTTAATTGTAGGTAATGATTATTTTTTAAATAGTAAGAGTTATTATTTTAATTATAAGGGACATCAAGAAATTGCTAATATGTTAATTCATTCAATTTAAGTAAAAAGGGATTGCAGTATTTAGAAAATATGATATAATACTAAAGAACAAAGAAAAAGTTTCTATACTATTTATATAGTATGGCGGAAGGAGATTATGTATGAGAGCTAATATTCATCCAGAAATGAAAGATGCAGTTGTGAAATGTGCTTGTGGGGCTACATTTAAAACTAAATCAGTAAAAGATGAAATTCATGTTGAAGTTTGTAGTGAATGTCATCCATTTTATACTGGTGCTCAAGGTAAAGCGAAAAAAACTGGAAATATTGAAAAATTCAATAAAAAATATGGCTTTAATAAAGCTTAAGAAGAACAATGCAATTTGTTCTTTTTTTTGGTATAATATTTTTAGGAGAGTGATAAGATGACTATATATGTGGCTTGTGATCATTTAGGAGTTGAAATAAAAAAAGAATTAATAAAATATTTAAATAATAATGGCATTAAGATAAAAGAAATTGGGTTAGCTAATAGTAATTTAGATGATTATCCTGATTTTGCTTTTAAATTAGGAAGATTAGTAAGTGAAGATGCTAATGCTTTAGGAATTCTTATTTGTGGAAATGGGGTAGGTATGAGTATTGCTGCTAATAAAGTAGCGGGGATTAGGTGTGTAAGAGCTACTAGTGTGGATGATGCTTTTAAAGGAAAAAATCATAATGGTTGTAATGTTTTAGCTGTGGGGGCTAATTTAGGAATTGATTTAATAAAAGAAATAGTAGATACTTTTATTTCTACTAAAAGTGCTACTTTAGATAGATATGTAAATAGAATAAATAAAATCATAAGTTATGAGAAAGGAACATATAATGAATTATAAGATAATTTTATATGCCATATTTACATTTTTATGTATTTTTATGTTATCGGGAATTAATTATGAAAAATTTATGCGGAAAGGAAGAATTTTGGAAGTTAAATTTATAATTCTTTTTATGAGTATGGCAATATCTTATTTACTGACGAATTTTGTGTGGGATGTTGTTGGTTTATAAAGGAGGATTATGCTAAATCGAATACTTTTAGTAATAACAGTTGTTTTAGGTATAATTTTAGTAGTGGTAAGTAGTAGAAGTAATACTACTTTTTTTAATACTGTGGCTCTAAATAAAATTAGTGTTAAGGATACAACTACTAATAATGTTACTGATATGGAATTAGAAAATTATATTATTGGTGTTGTAGCAGCAGAAATGCCCGCTTCTTTTCATATTGAAGCTTTAAAAGCACAAGCTATTGCAGCAAGAACCTATGCTATGTATAAAAAGAGTATTAGCAATGATAATTTTGATGTGGTAACGGATGTTTCTAATCAAGGTTATATCACGGAAGAAGAGATGCATAGTAAATGGGGAGATGATTTTCCAAAATATTATGAGAAAGTAAAAGAAGCAGTAATGGCTACAAAAGGTCAAATTATGAAATATCAAAATCAGATTGTTGAGGCATATTATTTTGCTATGAGTAATGGCTATACTGAAGATGTTTCGTTAGTATTCAGTGAAGAAAGAGATTATTTAAAAAGTGTAGCATCTATTTATGATAATAGTGATTTAAAAAATTTTGAAGTAACAAGTACTTTTACTAAGGAAGAGATTTGTCAAAAGTTAAATGTTGATTGTAAGCAATTTATAATAACTAATATAGAAAGAAGTGATACGAATCGAGTTAATTCTTTGATGATAAATGGAATAAAATTTAAAGGAACAGTTTTTCGGAGTAAATTAAAAATTCGTTCAACAGATTTTGATATTAAAGTTGAAGATAATAAAGTTTTAATAACGACTAGAGGTTATGGTCATGGGGTTGGGATGAGTCAATATGGTGCTAATGGAATGGCTAATAATGGAAGTGATTATGAAGATATCTTAAAATATTTTTATAAAAATGTAGAAATAACTAATATTTAAGTATAAGAATTTAAAAATCCGTCAATACTTTAAGTAGGACGGTGAATATATTGAAAAAAAGAAAATTAAAAGGTTTTGTTTTACCTACTCTTTATTTACTAATTACTATCAGTATTTTTGCAGGAGTAGTGATGTTGGGAAAAGATGTGACATTATTAGGGAAAGAGTATGATTATGGAACGGAAATTTTAAAAGATCCCGAAGTAGAAAGTGTAATTGTCGAAGATACAGTAGCATCTAGTAAAATAAGTAATCCAGTTGAATCAGAAAAAGCCAATATAATGATTCATTTTTATAGTAAAGATGATGCAGAAGATTTACAAAAGAATAGTTTAATTTATTATGAAAATACTTATTTACCAAATACGGGAGTTATTTTTGGAGCAGATGAAGAATTTGAAGTTAAAACAGCATTTGCAGGTAAAGTAACAGATATAACTGATGATGAATTTTTTGGTAAATGTGTAGTGGTAGAACATAGTCAAAATTTAAGAACTTATTATTATGGTCTTGCCAATATAAGTGTTCAAGTTGGTGATGAATTACAAAATGATGCAGTTTTAGGAACAAGTCAAAATAATGTAATTTTAAATGATAAAAAAACTTTCTTGATGGAAGTGTATTATAATAATGAATTATTAAATCCAGAAAAATTTATTGGAACTAGAATAACTGATTATAAATAAAATCCCTTGGTGGATTTTTTTTGAAAGGAGGAACTTATGCAAAATATTTTATATTTAGATGATTTAATTAATTTATATAGTAATGGTAAATTAGTGGTTTTAAAACCATATAAAAATACTTTAAAATTAGGAAAAATAATTGATAGAGATAAATTTATAATTTTTTTTAATAAACATTTTAATGCAAAGAGATTTAATGGTATATTTAAAAATGATATATTAGTTATAATTAATAAAGATTATACTTGTGAAGATAGAAGAATTTTAATCAATGTTTTAGAAGAATTAAATTTTAAAAATATTAGTTTTATGCCAGAAGTAGATTTATTAAAAATAGTAAAGAAAAGGATATATATTAATTATAATTATTCTTATTTTTATCTTTATTATTTAGATGATTTTAATAAAGTAAAGATGTTATATTATGAAATTAATGAAGTGAATAAATTATTATTAAAGAATATATTAAAGTATTTTAAAGATAAAGAAATATTTGTGTATGGGAAAGGTTATCAAGAAGTCATTAAGATTTTAGAGAAAATGAATTTAAATTATTATTATTTTATTAATAGTGAAAATTTAATAATGGATATGGGAATTAAAAATAGTGTCAAATAAATAAAATTTTGAAATTATTTTCTTTTAATGCTTATTATATTTTGGTATATTAGATGTGTCCCAACAATTTTTTTGACGAATTTTGTCGTACGATTCTTCTTGCTTTTATGATGATAAGTGTGTCATAATGGGAATGAAGAAAAGAGGTGGCATTGTGCACGGAAAAGTTAAATGGTTCAATAATGATAAAGGTTATGGTTTTATTGAATACGAAAACTTAGAAGATATTTTTGTTCATTATTCTGCAATAATTAAAGATGGCTATAAGACTTTAAGTGAAGGTGCTTGTGTTAATTTTAAATTAATTGAAACTTCTAAAGGTTTACAAGCAATTGATGTAGTCGAAGAACAAAAAACTATCGTATAATGTCGCATTTTTAAATTTAATTTTTAGAACATGGCAAGTTTTTTAGGCTATTGTTGTTTGAAGAGAGTTGTCTCTTCTTTTTATTTTTTTCTTGTTTTATATTTTATGTTTTGATATACTTAATTTAAGGAGAGTGATTGAATGAAATATACTATTAGAGGGGATAAGTTAGCTGTAACTAAATCAATTAAAGATTATATTGAAGAAAAATTAAATAAGTTAAATAAGTATTATGCTGATCAAGAATTAGAATGCAAAGTTGTTATAAGAAGTAAAAATAATTTACAAACTATTGAGGTAACAATACCTTTAAATAAATTTATTTTGAGAGTTGAAGTATCTGATAAGGATTTATATCGCGCTATTGATTTAGCTGAAGAAAAATTAGAAGGACAAATTAGAAAAAATAAAACGAAAATAAAGAATCGTTATGATAAAGTAGATGTACCAGAATTAATATTGGATTTTGATAGTGATGATGAAGAAGATGATACAAAGATAGTAAAGAGAAAAGATATTGATACTAAACCAATGGATGAAGAAGAAGCTATATTACAAATGAATTTATTAAATCATGATTTCTTTGTATTTAAAAATGTAAATGAAGAATGTGTATCAGTACTTTATAAAAGAAAAGATGATACATACGGAATTATTAATGTAAAATAGAGCTTGTTAAAAGCTCTTTTTGCTGATAAATTGGTATTTAAATTGAAGAGTTGAGAGGAAGTTTATGATGAAGATAAAAGTAATTGGCAGTGGCAGTATGTGGACAAAATATAATAGTGCTTCTTATATGATAGATAATAATATATTGATAGATATTCCTAATGGTACTTGTAAAAATTTGTATAGGATGGGGATTAATCCCTTAACAATTGAAAATGTAATGATTACTCATTTTCATGGTGATCATTATTTTGATATTCCTTTTTATTTTTTAATAAAATCTAAACATAATTCTTTAACAGTAAATATGTATTGTAGTAAAGAGGGAAAACGTAAAAATAATTCATTATTAAAATTGGCTTTTCCTAATTCGGCAAAAGACGTATTGGAATGTTTAAATATTAATTATTGTTTTAAAGATAAATTTCAAATTAATGATTATCAGGTTCAAAGATATTTGGTTGAACATGGTCGGATGAAGCCGGCATATGGTTATATTTTTACTAATGATGATAAGAAAATAGGCTTTACAGGTGATTGTGCTATTTGTGAAAATGTCGAATATATGGCTAGTATTTGTGATTATTTGTTTTGTGATTGCATGTTTGTTGTTGGCACTGAAAAGCATATGGGGATAGATAAAATTTCGGCTTTGGCCAATAAATATGTTAATTGTAAATTTGTTGTTAGTCATTTAGAAGATGTAACAAGAGAAGAATTAAAAAAAGTGAAAATACCTAATATTATTGTACCAGAAGATGGTGAATTGTTTGAAGTATAGGAGAGTGAATAGATGAAAACACCGTTAAGATATCAAGTTACGGAGTTTGATTGTGGGACTGTATCATTACAAATTGCTTTTAGTTATATTTTTGAGAGAGAAGAATTACCAGCGGAACTAATAAAAGCTATTCATAAGTATACTTTAGATTGTTATGATGAATATGGTAATTTAGGACAAGGAGGAACAAGTTTAGAAGCGATTAATAATTTAACACATTGGATTACAAGATATGCTAATTCTAAGAATTTTGATGTAGTTTGTGAACGATTAACTAAAGAAGAAGTAACTTTAAATAAAATGCAAGAATGCCTTCTTAAAAAGGGTTGTGTTTTTATAAGATGTATGCAATCTAGTTATCATTATGTAATTATTACAAAAATAGATCAAAAATATGCTTATATTTTTGATCCATATTACTTGGCTAAAAATGAATATGACCATGATAAAATGGTTAAAATTATTTTTAATAAACCATTTAGTTATAATCGCAAAGTTAATTTAAAACGGTTATTAGCAGTTAATAATAAAGATTTTGCTTTAGGAGAAGTAAAAGATAGATGTTGTGTTTTAATAAATCGGCAAAGTAAAATGTAATATATTATCTACTTTTGAAAGATTGTTCTTCAGTAAGTGAAGTTATATTTTCATTAATTAAGCCTGTAACTGGGGCTTTTTTTAAATAATTTAAAAGATAAAGATGTAATTCTTGTAATCTGTTATCATAAATAATGGTTGATTCTAAAAATTTGTTGAATTGATAATATATGGCAAATTCTTCATCAGTAATATTTTTGCTATTACGAATAACCATAGTTATTTGATCTACTGTTTTATAAATTGTTTCATAAACAAAATCGTTAATTGTTCATCACCTTTGTTTCATTATACCATAAATATATGATTTATAGAAATAATTTATGAAAGTTTGATGAAAAACTTGGAGTTTATGGTTAGCACGTGTTATAATGAATATTGAGGTGGATTATGGGAATATTGCAAAGACTATTTAATAGTGAGTATAAAGAATTAAAAAAGTTTGAAGCATTAGCGGATAAGATAGTAGCACTTGATGAAGAAATGCAAAAATTAAAAGATGAAGATTTTAAAGTTAAGACCGAAGAATTTAAAAAACGTTTACAAGATGGAGAAACTTTAGATGATATTTTAGTTGAAGCTTTTGCTCTAGCTAGAGAGGCTGCATTTAGAATGATAGGTGAGAAAGCCTATTACGTGCAACTTTTAGGTGGTTTAGCAATTCATTATGGTAATATTGCTGAAATGAAAACTGGTGAAGGTAAAACATTAACTACTATTTTTCCGGCTTATGTTAATGCGTTAACTGGTAATGGGGTTCATGTTGTTACAACTAATGAATACTTATCAAGTCGTAATGCTGAGTGGATGGGACCAGTATATGATTTATTAGGAGTTACCGTTGGGGTAAATCTACGCGAAATGAATACCAAAGAAAAGCAAGCTGCTTATGCTTGTGATATTTTGTATTCAACAAATAATGAAATTGGGTTTGATTATTTGAGAGATAATATGGTAGTAAGAGAAGAAGATCGTGTCCAACGACCACTAAATTATTGTATTATTGACGAAGTAGATTCTATTTTGATTGATGAGGCAAGAACGCCACTTATTATTAGTGGGGGTAAAATGAATTCCCGAAATTTATATGTTGATGCCGATCGAGCAGTAAAAAGACTTAAAGATGTTGAAGATTATGATATTGATGTTAAAACTAAAAATGTTTCTTTAACGGAAGAGGGAAGTAAAAAAATTGAACAATTTTTTAATTTAAATAATTTATATGATTTAGATAATACGGCTTTAGTCCATCATTTAAATCAAGCTTTAAAAGCTAATTATGGCTTTAAGAAAGATGTTGATTATGTTGTACAAGATGATGAAGTTATTATTGTTGACCAATTTACTGGAAGGCTTATGCATGGTAGACAATTCAGTGATGGATTACATCAAGCTATTGAAGCTAAAGAAAATGTAACAATTAATACAGAAACTCAAACGATGGCGACGATTACTTTCCAAAATTTGTTTAGAATGTATAAAAAATTATCTGGTATGACTGGTACTGCCAAAACAGAAGAAGAAGAATTTAGAAATATATATAATATGTATGTTATTGAAATTCCAACTAATAAAGAGGTTATTAGAGAAGACTATGCTGATTTAGTTTATGCTACTAGTAAAGGAAAATATAATGCAATTATTAATTATGTTAAAGAAATTCATGCGACTGGTGAACCGATACTTATTGGTACTATTTCAGTAGAAGCTAATGAATATTTAAGTGGGCTTTTAAAAAAAGCGGGACTTAAGCATGAAGTATTAAATGCAAAAAATCATGAAAGAGAAGCAGAAATTATTGCTAAAGCTGGAGAAAAAGGTTCAATAACTTTGGCTACAAATATGGCTGGTCGTGGTACCGATATTAAACTTGGAGATGGAGTTGTTGAACTTGGTGGTTTATGTGTAATTGGAACTGAAAGACATGAATCAAGAAGAATAGACAATCAGTTACGTGGTCGGGCTGGAAGACAAGGTGATCCTGGTAAAAGTCAATTCTTTGTATCTTTTGAAGATGATTTAATGCGCCGTTTTGGAACAGAACGAATTAAAAATATGTTGACTGGTTTAGGGATTGAAGAGACGCAAGCTATTAGATCGAAAGCTTTAACAAAAAGTATTGAAACTGCTCAAAAAAAGGTTGAAGGAAATAACTATGATATTAGAAAAACTTTGTTAGATTATGATAATGTTTTAAATGAACAAAGAGAAATAATTTATGCAAGACGTAATGAGATTTTGGAAAGTGAAAGTATTCATAAAAGTATTTTAGAATTATTTAGAAATGCTATCCAAAATTTATTTGATACCCATGTTTCAAAAGATGGTAAGTTAACTGATGATAATAGAAAAGAATTAGTAGAATATGTAAATGCTAATTATTTAAAGAATAATGCTTTGAAATTAGATGAAGTTAAAGATTTAAAAGAAAATGAATTACAAGATAAAATTTATGATTTGATTATAAAAGATTATGAGAAAAAAATGATAGATATTCCAGTAATGAATGAATTTGAAAAAGCTATTTCATTACGTATAATTGATTCTAATTGGGTAGAGCATATGAGTGCAATGGAACATTTAAAGGAAGGTATTGGTCTTAGAGGTTATAGTCAAACTAATCCTGTTCAAGCATATACAATGGAAGGATTTGAAATGTTTGATAATTTACTTATAAAAATAGAAGATTTAACAGCTCAATTTTTACTTAAAGCAGAAGTAAGACAAAATACCGAAAGAAAACAAACTTTAAATGGAGTAGCAAATGATGGTAAAGAAACAGTAAAAGCAACTCCAAGAAGAGTCACAAAAATTGGTCGTAATGATCCTTGTCCATGTGGAAGTGGAAAGAAATACAAGAACTGTTGTGGTAAGTAGTAGGTTTTATAAGAGGGGAAAGTGATTGAAAATTCAAGTAAAGACTAAGAACATAATAAAAATTGAAAATTTTCTCATTTTTGAAAATGAGGAAAAATTATTTTTAAAACTGTGAGGTGTAAATGAGAATAAATTATTTGGATGAAGATGTAATAAAAGATAAAAATCTATATTTTTAGCTGGGCTAACACCAAGAAATAAAGATGCAAGTTCATGAAGAATAGAAGCATGCAATATTTTAGAAAATATTGGTTTTGAAGGTGTAGTAGATGTTCCGGAATACTCTAGTTGAAAACCAAAAGAAAGTTATGTTGATCAAGCAATGTTGGAAAGAATAGCTTTAAGTGAAGCTACTACTATAGTATTTTGGATAGATTGGCTTTATGAATTAGATTATAATAATAAATCAATAAATAATCTTCAAGAATTATTACAGTTAGCAGTCATAAAAACTAATGAAACAAAATTAAATAAAGTAAAATAACTTAAATTAATGAAGGGGGAAAATGAAGACAGATATAGTAACAACTGAAATCATTGTAAAAGAAAATAAAATCGGAATAATGCGAGTTGGAAATGTTAATTATATTTCTTTAACCGATTTAGCACGATATAAAGATAAAGAGAGAACGGACTATATAATTTAAAACTGGATGAG
This sequence comes from uncultured Bacilli bacterium, assembly GCA_947626655.1. GTDB lineage: Bacteria > Bacillota_I > Bacilli_A > RF39 > UBA660 > SIG200. Next base: position 1,101 of record CANQTA010000044.1, on the reverse strand, counting down.
AAATACAAATACAATTCTTTTTTTAGGAACTTGGGAATATTTAAATAATCCAAATTTTAATTCCATCGAATTCGATGGGTTTAAAAATGAGTCAGGAACTAATGCTTTTGTAATGACTCCCAAAAAATGGATTACAGCAACAAAAGCTATTGGTGTAATTTCAAAACAAGGAAGATATAATAGTGGCACTTTTGCTCATCCGGATATTGCTTTTGAATTTGCTAGTTGGTTATCACCAGAATTTAAATTGTATTTAATAACGGAATTTGAAAGATTAAAAACAAATGAAGCTTATCAATATAAAGTTGAGTGGAGTGCAACTAGACTTTTATCAAAAGTTAATTATGTAGTTCATACGGATGCAATTAAAAAATGCATAGTTCCAACATTAACTGACAAGCAAAAACAATTTGTATATGCAGAAGAAGCAGATGTATTAAACGTTGCATTATTTGGAATGACTGCGAAAGAATGGAGAGAAAGTAATCCAGAGCTTGCAGAAAATGGAAATATTAGAGATTATACTGATTTACTTCATTTAGTAATACTAAATAATTTACAAAATACGAATGCAGAATTAATTGAAGAAAAAGTTCCTCAAAGGGAAAGACTTATTAGATTAAACAATTCCGCAAGAAGACAAATGGAAGCATTAAAAGATAACAAAAGTCTTAAGGATTTAGAATTGTTCCAAAAACAAGTTAATGAGAATAAGTTGATTGAACAATAAAAAATTATATAATTAAGTTGGTAAACGAATGTTGAAAATTTCCTCATATTGTATGAATTTGTCAAAAAATATGAAGAAATGGGTTATAAAAATGTAACTATAAAAGTGGAATTGTTATGCACAGTATTTCAAATGATTTATGCTGTGCAACTTTTGATTTAACTTGTATTTAACAGTGTATTAGATATTATTTTTTTGTAGAAAAAATGTAATTAAAAAAATAATTTACAATAAATATATTGATTTTTACAATATTTATGTATTATAATTTAGATAGAGTAGTAAAGGCAGTAAAAATAAAAGGGAGAAAGAATTTTATGAAATTCAATAACAGATATCTGTTATTGTTAATACCATTGGTATTAACAATA
>CANQTA010000043.1 GCA_947626655.1 uncultured Bacilli bacterium | reverse complement strand
CAAGGTATATTCTATCATACTATTAATGGGACATTTTAAAAAAATCTTTATGGGACATTTCTAAAAAGGATTAACAACATAGACTATCTAAATTGACTAATGTAATATTATATGTTATAATATTGTTCCTTATTTGGAGGGAGTAAGTTATGGAACAAGTTAATTATTACTTAGTTTTAGAAAAACGACTTGGTGATTATATTTTAATCGATATAAATAAGTTAGATATTTGTAATAATGTAGTTACTAATGATATTGCTAGTATTGATGCTTTTACTATGCTTTATTCAGAATCCGAAATAAAATCATCAATAGAAAGAAGTAATATGGCAACTCTTGATTACTTAAATGGCAATTTAAAGATTATTAGTGATGCTAAACATAAACATAATTTACCTATTATTACTAAAGATATGTATTTGATTATTAATGAATTTCAAACTTCTAATTTTAAGATGAATCAAGATATGAAAAATAAAATATTTGGTTTATATAAAAAAATAATAGAAAGTTTATTTACAGATTCTGTTTTTATTAAAGGATTATTAAATCGCTTGAAAGAATCTTTAAGATATAATAATAAATTAGAAATGTTCCAAATAATTGAAGAATTACCTTATAATCGAAGTAGAAATATTTATATAGAAGTATATAATATGGAAGCAAAAAGGAAAGAAGAATTAGTTCGAAATTTAAAATTAAATGATGTAGCTTAGTAGGAGTAATTGTTAAAATTACTCTTTTTCTTTTAATAAAAATTAGTTATAATATAAATATGAAAATAGAAGAAGCAATTCAAAAATTTTTAGAATATTTAGAAAAAGAATTAAATTATTCAGCAATGACTATTGTGGATTATGCAAGTGATTTGCATATTTATGCTAGTTATGTTCAAGAAAATAAGATAAATTTTTTAAGTATTACTAAAAGTGAAATAATGGGTTTTTTAAAATATTTAGATAGTTTGAAATATTCTAATAAATCTATTTCACGTTTCTTAAGTGCTTTGCGAAGTTTTTATCGTTATTTGGTAGACATTAAGTTAATTAATGAAAATCAATTTAAAAGAATAAAAAATCCTAAAGTAGAAAAAAAATTACCTAACTATTTAAATATTATAGATATTGAAAAGATATTAGATACTTTAGATGAAAACCAAGATGAAATGGTAAAAAATAAATGCTTAATTGAATTATTGTATTCGACTGGGGCTAGAGTAAGTGAAGTTTGTAATATTAAATTGACTGATATTGATTTTAATAATCAAAGTATTAGATTAATTGGTAAAGGTGATAAAGAAAGAATTGTTTATTATGGTTCGCCTTTAGCTAAAATTTTAAAAGACTATTTGATGATTCGAAATCATTTCTTAAAAAATGAAACGCCTTATTTATTTGTTAATCATAAAGGTAATAAAATTAGTCGGGAAAGTATTGAATATTTAGTGAAGAAAATAGTTAGTAATACAGAAATAGAAAATCATAAAGTTTCCCCACATACTTTTCGCCACTCTTTTGCAACGCATTTGTTAGATAATGGAGCTGATATTAAAAGTGTTCAAGAATTACTAGGGCATGAAAATTTAAATACTACTGAAATTTATACTCACGTTAGTATTGAACATTTAAAAGAAGCTTATAATAAGTATCATCCTGATAAAAAACGTCAATAAATGTCAAGTAAAGATACTTTTTTATAGTATCTTTTTTGTTGTATGTTAAAATTATGTCTGGAGGCTTAGAAAATGGGAAAAAAATATGTTTATTTGTTTTCAGAAGGAAACAAAGATATGCGCGAACTTCTTGGCGGTAAAGGGGCTAATTTAGCCGAAATGACCAACTTAGGCCTACCGATACCACAAGGATTTACGATTACAACTGAAGCTTGTACTGATTATTATAATAACGGACAAGAAATCAGAAAAGAAATTATTGATGAAATATTAACTTCTTTAAAAAAATTAGAAGGCTTAGAAGGGAAGACTTTTGGTGATGTAAATTCACCTTTATTAGTCTCAGTAAGAAGTGGAGCTAGAGCATCAATGCCAGGTATGATGGATACAATTCTTAATTTAGGACTTAATGATGTTTCAGTCGAAGGTTTTGCTAAATCTACTAATAATCCAAGATTTGCTTATGATTCTTATCGACGATTTATTCAAATGTATTCAGATGTTGTTATGGAAGTACCTAAGTCATATTTTGAAAAAATAATTGATGAATTAAAAAATGAAAAAGGTATTACTTATGATACAGAACTGACAACTGATGATTTAAAAGAATTAGTTAAAAGATTTAAAAAAGTATATAGTGAAAATATGCATGGTGAAGAATTTCCTCAAGATGTTAAAGAACAATTATTGGGAGCAGTTAAAGCAGTTTTCCGTTCGTGGGATAATCCAAGAGCAATTGTTTATCGCCGTATGAACGATATTCCAGGTGATTGGGGAACGGCTGTTAATATTCAAGCGATGGTTTTTGGAAACATGGGTAATACTTCTGGAACAGGAGTAGCCTTTACAAGAAATCCAGCTACTGGGGAAAAAGGTATATATGGTGAATATTTAATTAATGCTCAAGGTGAAGATGTAGTAGCAGGGGTTAGAACTCCGGAACCAATTACACAACTTGAAAAAGATTTACCAGAGTGTTATCAACAATTTATGGCTTTAGCTCAAAAATTAGAAAATCATTACCGTGATATGCAAGATATGGAATTTACTATTGAAAATGGTAAATTATATTTCTTACAAACTAGAAATGGGAAAAGAACTGCTCATGCAGCCATTAAAATTGCTTGTGATTTAGTTGATGAAGGTATGATTTCGGAAGAAGAAGCAGTTTTAAGAATTGAAGCCAAAAGCTTAGATCAACTATTACATCCAACATTTGATACCGAGGCTTTAAAGAACGCTAAATGTATTGGTGAAGGTTTACCGGCATCTCCTGGAGCAGCAGCTGGTAAAGTAGTATTTACAGCAGAAGATGCTAAAGAATTAGGTAAAGGTGGCAAAGGCGAAAGAGTAGTTTTAGTTCGTCTTGAAACAACGCCAGAAGATATTGAAGGTATGGCTGCTAGTCAAGGTATTTTAACTGTTCGTGGTGGTAGAACTAGTCATGCTGCTGTTGTTGCACGGGGCATGGGTACTTGTTGTGTTGCTGGTTGTGGAGCTATTAAAATTTCTGAAGAAGATAAAAAATTCTCTTTAGATGGAATTGAATTTCATGAAGGGGATTATATTTCTATCGATGGTAATACAGGTAAAATTTATGAAGGTGATGTAGCTACTAAAGATGCAACAGTTGCTGGTGATTTTGGCCGTATTATGGCTTGGGCTGATAAATATCGGCGATTAAAAGTAAGAACTAATGCTGATAATCCAAGAGATACTAAAAAAGCTATTGAATTAGGGGCTGAAGGTATCGGTTTATGTCGTACTGAGCATATGTTCTTTGAAAGCGATAGAATTCCTAAAATTAGAAAGATGATTTTAGCAGATACTGTTGAAGAAAGAGAAAAAGCATTAAATGAATTAATACCTTTCCAAAAAGGTGATTTTAAAGCAATGTATAAAGAACTTAAAGGTTTACCAATGACTGTTCGTTATCTAGATCCACCTTTACATGAATTTTTACCAACAACTGAGGAAGAGATTGCTGAACTTTCTAAAGATATGAGTGTCTCTATTCAAGATATTAAAAATAAGTGTACGGAACTTCATGAATTTAATCCAATGATGGGTCATCGTGGATGTCGTTTAGCCGTTACTTATCCAGAAATTGCCAGAATGCAAACTAGAGCTTTAATGGAAGCAGCAATTGAAGTTAAAAATGAAGATGGTTATGATATTGTTCCAGAAATTATGATTCCTTTAGTTGGCGAAGCTAAAGAATTGAAATTTGTAAAGGATATTGTAGTGGAAACTGCCGAAAAAGTTAAACAAGAAAAAAATAGTGATATGGAATATCATATTGGTACTATGATCGAAATTCCAAGAGCAGCTTTAACCGCTGATAAAATTGCTGAACATGCTGAGTTCTTCTCATTTGGTACTAATGATTTAACACAAATGACTTTTGGTTTTTCAAGAGATGATGCTGGTAAGTTCTTAGATGCTTATTATCAAAATAAAATTTATGAAATTGATCCATTTGCTCGTTTAGATCAAGAAGGAGTAGGACAATTAGTAAAAATGGCTGCTGAGAAAGGTAGAGCTACTAGACCAAATATTAAATTAGGTATTTGTGGTGAACATGGTGGCGAACCTTCTAGTGTCGAATTTTGCCATAATGTTGGTTTAAATTATGTATCTTGTTCTCCATATAGAGTTCCGATTGCAAGACTTGCTGCAGCACAAGCTGTTGTGAAAGAAAAACAAGCAAAATAATATAAAAAGTTATGTATTTAGACTAAGACGTGAAATGAAAAAGTAAATTCCAGTTTCAAAAAATGTAAAAGGAATGTAAGAGAAACCTCTATTTTAAAGAGGTTTTTGTATAAGAAAAAATTGAAAAAATATAAAAAATATGATAAAATACTAAATGTATTTAGAAATTTTACCACGACGAAAAGACAAAAGGCTATAGAATTTTTAAAAATGTAAGACTAAATTCCTTTTGTTAAATAGTAGGATAAATTTGTAAAATATGGGTGTTTCTAAAATACACAATAAGAACTAATTTTTCTTATTATGCTTTATGAGATAAGGTTTTAGGGTAACCTCATCTCTTTTAATTTCATTAATATTTAACAAGTTTAAGATTTCTTTACCTCTATCTTTATTTTCAGAAGTACTCATAATAAAACAAAATACTTCATAAGGAGTTTTATCCTTTAAAGATTTTCTAGGAGTAGAATTGATATGAGAAAACATTAAATCTAAGTCTTCTTGAGTAATATTTGATATATCAATCTCATTAGGTATAATATCTCTAATATAATTATGAGTATTTTCAACATGAGGTTTTTGAGAAGATTGATAAGCATCACAATAAAAAATGTTTGTTCTAAATTCACCAGTTTGTTGATTAAATTCAAATAGATTAACTTTTTCAAACTCAACCCCTCTGTCAGTAAGAATTAAAGAGAAAAGTTCTCTATATAAATCATGACCAAGTTTATCTTCAAGAGAGTCTAAAGATTTAGACATTGATTCTGAAGTTTTATCTTTATGTAAGAAACCAATCATAAGACCAGAACCTTGAAAATAAAATGTTTGTATAAAAGGACCTGATTGAGAGTTTAAGACAGTATCCATTTCAGTAGTAGGAATTTCAGGATTCTCATCTTTAAAATTAAGATAATCTTTATATGTATGATTTAAATAATTAACTGGTTGTTTTCTTTTTTTATATTTATTTTTAAATTGTTTTCTACTAACTTGTTCTTTTAAAGAGAAATTATCAATACCATAATCTTTAAAGACACCCATTTCAATATAATTATAAAGAGTTTTAATGCATTGTTTGATTTCTTTATGAGAAGATTTAATTTGATATAAAGACTGACCTTGATCTAATAAAGGTTTTAAAATATTAGCTAATTCCTTTACTTCTGAAGTAGTCATATTAATACCTTCACGAAAATCAACTAAATCAGTTTTATATTCTTCGTTAGCATAAGTAGCATAATAAAAATATTTATCTAGATGGCACTTAGAGATATTAGGACATTTATTACAAGCACCAGGAGATTTATCTCTTTTATTACATTTAATTTCTTCATAACGAGAACATTGTTTTTTACAACCACCACATTCTTGTCTATGAATACAAATAGAAGGATAAATAAATTGATTTCTAGGTTTAAAAGTTCTATGTTTTTTAATTTCTTTAGCAACAGTAGTAGGATCTTTGCCAATAGTTCTGGCAATATCAACTTTATTAGAACGATTTTCAATACCAGTTTGAATAATTTTCCTTTCATCAAGAGTTAAATGTTTATTATCATGGATTAGTTTTGACATAATAAAATACCTCACTTTCAAAGTCGAAACACCCACAAGAGATATTATATAAAAAAGAATTTAATCTTACAAATTCTTTACTGGAATTTGATGTAAGACTAAATTCTACATTAATATATTGAAACTGGAATTTACTTTTTCATTTCACGATTTAGACTAAGATTTCAAAACCTTGGTCTTTTTTTTGACAAAATCGCTTTATTGTAGTATAATACTTGCCGATATTTTTATATATGTAAGTTGAGTTGGTAAAATGGATACAAATTATTATGAGGAATTAATAAAAAACATTAGTAATGTAGAAATAGAGGAAAGCGATAAAGAAGTGTTTTTTGATTCTTGGACTGCAATAAAATACGAAACAGAATTTTTCAAAGCTTTTAATATCATTATACTTATGATTAAACATCCTGATTTCTTAAAAGAAATGTTAAAAGAATGGGATATGTCTATAGAAAATGTCGATAAAATAATTTATTTTTTTGAGCATCTTGATTATATTTCATCAAATGATGAAGTATTAGAGCGGATTATGAATATGGATTCAAGTGTATTACATGAATTATTATATTGTTCTAAACCTTCTATGTTAGGTAATAGCGAAAGATTTAATAAGAAATATTTTCCTATCTATAACTTTCCAATAATAAGAATAATGGATTATTGTTTAAAAAATGGTTATTTTGAACATTTTAGTGTTTGTACAGAAAGATTAGAAAATTGGACAATAGATGCTTACTGGAATGCCCGTCATGATTTGATAGAAGACACTATAAATAATTATCGCAATAGCCCAGATTTCTTCTTTATATTTAGTAATAGAGAAGTATCTATTATTAAAAAATACATAACTTTAAGTGATATACCTAACTTAACTTATAAAACAGCTGAAATGTTAATATCACAAAATATACTTCCAGCATATTTTATAAATACAGATGAATTCTTTAATGTATTTAAGACTTTCACATTAGACGAACAAATAAAAATAACTGAATTATTAGTTGGATGTGACTTTGATTTTGCGTTTATTACTAAATTACATTCATTATTTAATAAAGACCATATAGAAAAAATACAAGATAATAGAATAGAAATTATTACTAGAAATATCTTAGAAGTATCAACTGATTATTTAAAAAGAATTGCTGAAGAAATTAAATATTCATCATATTTTAAAAAATTTAATGTTGAAACAAATGAATTTTGGTTATTTATAACTGAATTATTATCAGGTGATGGATTAAAATGTATAGATGGGATAGATGAGTATTCATACGCAAAACTAATGGATCTTTATCAAAAGTGTTATAACTATGCTACTGAATCTATTGTTTCTTCATTATATCCATTAAGTGAATTAAAAGATGATATTACGTATATAAATCAAGATAAATATAATCTTTTATGTCGTGTTAAAACTTTTTTTGATTTAAATGATTTAGACAAATCATTTAAAGAAAGAACATTCTGTGGATTTAGTATTTTAAATCAAGATAATTTTTCACACTATCCAGGAAATATTGTGTATGGTTATTACTCTAAAGTAACACCAGATATGATTGCACATATCTTCCCAGCTGATTCGCTAAGTGTTTCATGGGCTTTATATAAAAAAGATCTATCAGAGAAAATCAATATGTTGTTAGATATAGATGATTTAAATGCAAGTACGTATAAAAATAAAACTTACAATCAATTATGTATAAGAACTAAAACTAATGATAATGAGATATTAAGAGAAGATGCAATTATTTGCTTTAATACTGTAAATGATAAGGCATTAAGATATCAAGAAAAACATAATAGTAAAATTTTAGTATTAAGAAGAAATGAAAATACTATTGAGTACAATGAAGATATTTATTCTCATCTTCAATAAATTATTTGTGAAGTTTTATAAATGAAAGAAATAAAAAGTTATTACTCTCAGCCTTAATAACTTTACAAAATGATGAAAATAATATATAAAGTTAATGTTAATTGTATCCGAAAATATAATTTTGATCAAACAGAAGATATAATATGTTTCTTACTGTGGTTAGAAGAGTATATCCTAAAATGAATATAAGAGAATTATCTTCTGAAAAATATCTTGAATGAAGGCTTAGTTATGAATTGAACTGTGAATTTTCATATATAATTTTTACACCTTCTAATAAATAAATTTTATAAAGAATGAATATACTATTAATATATACTATTTGACATTTTCATAAAAATATAGTATATTTATATTGCACTTGAGAAAGTGTGAAAATGTTTTTCGCTTCTGGATGGTGCGAATAATAAATGATTCCAGGCGACAATGTTTTTCGCTTCCAGGTGGTGCGACTAATAAATGATCCTGGTTGAAAATGTAGAAAAACTTCATCGTAAGATGGAGTTTTCTTTTGCTTTATGGTATACTTTTCATGGAGTTGATGACAATGAAAATAAAAACAGGTTATTTATATCACATCAAAGATGAATATTTTGATGTCGTTAATGATGAAAATTTAATGCAAAATCACGAAAAAGGAAAGAAGAGGCCTACTTATTTTACAATTAAAGATAAAAATATTTTATGGTTTATTCCTATTAGTTCTAAAGTTGATAAATATCAAAAGATTATTGATAAAAAAGTCGAGAAGTATGGATTTTGTAATACTATAATTATTAGAAAAATTGCCGATGAAGATGCTGCTATACTATTACAAAATGCCTTTCCAACACTAGAAAAATATATAGACCATGTTCATACTGTTGATGGAGTACCACTAAGAGTTCCAACAGATTTACAAAATGAAATTAAAAGTTTATTTAAAAATATGATAGGGTTAAAAAAAAGAGGCACAAATTTATTTTTCACGGATATAGACAAACTAAAAGAAAAAATGTTAGAATAAATAAAATAAATTGCAAATAAGTCATTTTAAAAATAATATTTTATAAGTTTAATCTTATTCATCCCAAATGAGATTGTGGCTCAAGCAAGTATCCGCGCAAAGGCCAACAATTAGATAAAGATTATGAAGTTTTTCTAACCCGAATAATTGTTACAGATGATGATGTATTAAGGTATAGAGAAGAAATACCAGAACTTAAAAATATAAGGTTAAGAAAACCTATCATAATTGATATTTATATATAAATTAGACTAAGATAGTTGTATCTTGGTCTTTTTTTGTGTGAAAAGATAAGAATTTTGCGACATAAAAAAGGAGGTGAAAAAATGCGATTAATTTATTCAAAACCAAAATTAAAAGATCTAACACAAGGATCAAGAATTGCTTTTGCAAGACAATTTAGGAAAATGACACAAGATGAAGTCTCAAAAAAATTAGGATTAGAAGGGAAAAGTAAGAGAGTAAATATAACTAGATATGAAAAAGGTGAAAGGAATCCAAAAGAAGATAGAATTATGGAAATTGCTAATATTTTAAAAATTAACCATAAATCTATTGAAAAATATGATTTTAGCAATTCTTTAGACATAGTTTATTTCTTCTTTTGGTTAGAAGAATTATATCCTAAAATAAATGTCGATTTAGAATTGTCAGAACAGTTTCAAAATAAAACAGATACTTTAGCCGATAATTTTATAAAATTATGGAAAGAAATGAAGCAAAAAAGAAAAAATCGAGAAATAAGTTATGAAGAATATATTGAATGGAAGTTAACTTTTGAAATGAGAGAAGGAGAATAAAATAAATGAAAGAAATAATTAAAATAAAATTAAGCAAAATAGATTCTTTTAAGAATCATCCATTTAAAGTTAATAAAGATGATTCATTAAACGAACTAATTACAAGCATTAAAGCAAATGGATTATTAAATCCATTAGTTGTTAGAGAAAAAGAAAATGGAAGATATGAAATGATATCAGGTCATAGAAGAAAACTAGCACTTGAACTGAGTGGAATAGATGAAGCAGATTGTTATATTGAAAAATTAGATGATGATGAAGCAATAATCTATATGGTAGATTCTAATATTTATAGAAATAAATTTTACCTTCTGAAAAAGCTTTTGCATATAAAATGAAACTAGATGCAATTAAGCACCAAGGTAAAAAAAAGCCACTTCTACACAAATTGTGCAGAAGTTAACCTCTGTTGAATTAATTGCCAAAGTTAGTGGAGAATCTAGGGAACAAGTAAGAAGGTATATAAGACTTACTTATTTAATACCTGAATTATTAAAAATAATTGATGATACAGTGATTCATGATAAAAGATCATATTTAACTTTAGGAATAACAACAGCGGTTGAATTATCATATTTAAATAAAGATGAGCAAAAGTTACTCTTTAATGCCATAGAATATGAAGATTTAACCCCGAATAGAGCTCAAGCAATAAAAATTAGGAAACTAAGTCAAAAGCATAAATTAGATTTTGATTCATTAGAAAGAATATTAGATGAAAAGAAAGGAAATCAAAATGATAAAATAACTTTTAATAAAGAAAAAATAGAAGCTGTATTACCCCAGGAGTTATTAAAAAGAGATAAAAGATACATTGAAGAATATATAATTAGAGCATTGATAAAATTTAATAAAGAAACTAATAAATGATAATTAATATTTGAGATATAAAATGTAAAAAGATAGTGCTTATGGTATAATAAAAATGAGGTGTAAAAATGTCTAGAATAAAATATTATTCAAATTATGATATGACTAGTGGGTATAATTTAAATTGTTCAATTGAAAAAATAGGGAATATTACAGAAAATATTACAGATATAAATGATATTTTAGAATATTTTAATATTTTAAAATTTTTTAACGAAGAATTAATTAACATTTTGGATAATAATATTATAGACAAGTGTAATAGTGCAAAGAAAAAAATAAATTCAATTATAGGTAAATTTTGTAAAAATATTACAGAGTCAAATATTGAAGATTATTTAACTAAAATTGAAAGATTATATATTGAAGATTTTTTTGAAATATTTGATAAATACAAAATATATACAAGAATTGGAAATGAAATGATAGATAATATACTTTCTAATTATAAATATTATTTACATTATATTTTACATAATAAAGTTTTAGTAAATAAATATGATGAAATTCTAAAAAAGCATTTAATTATTGAGTATAGTAGTGCTGAATTGTTTTTAGATGAGTATGAAATTGAACATTTAGGAAATCACAAGAAAATATTTTTTCCAAATGCTCTAACAAAAGAAGATATAGAGCAAATAATGATTAATTATATAAATTACGAATTTGCTAACCTAAATTATTTAAGAATTATTGTCAATCTCCAATCTACATCATCAATTTATATTTCTGATAAAACTAGATTATTAGCTAAAAAGAGAGTTGAAAAAGATGAAGATAAACTCTTTGATAATAATTCTGGTATAGAAATGGAAACAATAGTAAAATTTCAAAAAAACTTAAAACAAACTAGTATCTTAAATTTTAATGTACAGAAATGGGAGGCTATTTATAATGTTGATTGGATTGAAGAAAATATTAATGATTATAGTACTTTGTTAAATAATTTTATATATTTATTTGAATATGTTGATAAACAGATGAGATGGGAACTTGTTAGCAAATATAGCTATATGGGAATATTTGAAAGGACTCTTTTCATGCGTTCAAGAAGAGATTATCCTATAAGTGCAAGTTTCAGTAGATTAAATCAATTAGCTGATTTACAAATGATTGGATATATTATAGAATTAGAAAAACTTGATGTAAGATTAGAAAATATTATTGAATGGTTTTTTAAAGAATATTTATCTAAAGAGTTTGGGATAAATAATTATAATATAATTATGCCATCAAGTAACTCTAATTATTTAGAAAAGTGTAGGACTATATTACCAGAAATTGATAGCTGTTTAAAACAATTTAATTATTTTGTTGAAGATGGTAAAATAGATTCAGAATTGTTACAAATGTCATCTACACATCTATTCTTTAAAGATGTAAAAAGTTTACTAAAAAATAAGTATGTATATCCAGTTGGGGATGAGTTTCAGTTGATTTCATATTATCTTTTTTCCGATCAATGTATGTTAGCATATGTTGAGTCAAAGAAAAGTAAATATAAAAATTTTTATGAACTAATAATAAAAGAGAATATAAAGAAAGATGAAATAGTTAAATATGAACAAAATTCATTAAACAAATTAATTGATGATAATTATATTTTTGTTGATAAAGATGGATACATTAGAATAAATAATAAAGTTCAAACTCAACTCTTGTATGATATTACTCTCAATGATGTTATAAGTTATTGGAAATTAGATGATGTTCAAAGAAAAGAAATTGATAATATGGTGTTAAAGGGATTATTAAAGTTTGATAGTTCTTTGTTTTCGAAGCCAGAACAAGATTATTTAAATTATTATTTAAATAAATCTGAATTTATAAATTCTTTAGATTTACGAAATATGTATAGTCATGGTACTCAACCTTTTGGTAATGAATCAATACATCATAGTAATTATATAAAATTTTTAAAAATATTAGTATTGATTATAATTAAAATAAATGATGAATTATGTATAAATGATGAAATTAACTATTAAGCATATTTACTATAATAATATAAAAAATAATATAAGAAATATTTCAAAATTATATGTCTATGTTAGACCATATTGATTATTATTCCAATAATCCATAAATAAATAAGAAGTATTAGGATAATCTCT